>JALEGO010000345.1 GCA_022763165.1 Flavobacteriales bacterium | reverse complement strand
TAATAATCATAGAGTCTACAACAGCAGTGTCAATTCCATTTTGAAGTTTTAATAGATCATAAATACCCACATTGGTTGGAATGTTTATCCAAGCGGCTGATCCGTTATCTGGAACATGATGAGCAGAAATTCCTTGCAGGTCGATATTAACTTGATCATAGTCTCCGGGAATATCTGTTAGTCTTACTTCAAAACTGGAGGTGTAAGAATTATTAGTTTTTTCATCTTTTTTACACCCAAATAGCATAAACGCAACAAGAATAGGTAAAACAAAATTTTTCATAATAGAGGAAATTTATAGTTAGGGAGCAGTATAGATCCAAGCGCCTGGATTGGTCTTTTTGATCACAATTAGATCATTAATGGCGTCTCTTTTAAAGCCATATGCTTGAAACGTTACTCGATACATTCCGTTTTGAGTTGGCATCATATCAGACTTATACCCTTGTGATTTTAGGGATCGAACTAAGTTTTCAGCATTTTCGAAATTGCCAAAAACACCTGCAACAATAAAAAACCTATTTGCCTTAGGAGCAGTTGGTAATTTGACAAAGGTACTATCTTGTTTTAAGGTTACATCCTTAAACCTCATAGCGAATGAAGTAGTGGATTGATCTGATTCGATTTCCACATATCCTAAGTTACTTTCTTTATTTGTTGAATCTATGACCGATAATTCCATCAAATCCTCAAAAACAACCTGGCTTGCATTTTTTCGAGGTAAGTAGTTTATCGAATAGCTGTTATGAAATGGGTTAATACTCGCTAGAGTTTTGGAGGAAATTACGCGATTATTGTTCAACCAAAGCAAAACGAAGTAAGAAAATGTAACTAATGCGAAAACTGCTGCTATGCGTCTAAACGTTTTCACACTAGATTGATCGATGTTGATTACAACAGCGGTATCATTTTGACCATTGTTTTGCTCAACTGGAAGCTTTTTGAAATGGAACTTCCGCAAACCAAAGGAGTCCACCAGTAGGTTTTCCGTTAGGTTTGGTTCAAAAGAAATATTCCCTGAAAGATTCAAGTAAAAAATGCCCAAACCATTTAATTCTATGGTTTCACCATTCCTGATGCCCTCATTCAACATTAAAACATAGGAAGCCATCTGATCCTGGACTTCTTGATATTTTAAGCCTTCCGAAGAACTTATATACTTCGTTAATAAGCCATCGTCCGTTTTGATGTTTGGATTAAAACCAACTGTTGAAGAAGGTGGGGAGAATTGATTTGTTAATTGATCAATATCCGCAATTCGATAATTGGCCACAAAAGCTCCAAAATCAGGAAGCACAACGCAATCGTTCTCTTTTAAAAGCTTCAGTATGTAATCCTCGATCTGCATATTTATAAGACCAAAATTAAACAAGAATATTGTGCATTGAAAATAAAAAGTTTTAAACCATCTTTTGAGCTCTTGCTAAATCTTCGGGAGTATCAACAGAAATGTTTTTATGTTCAGAGGTTTTAGTTTGAATTTTAAAACCATTTTCTAGCCATCGAAGTTGTTCTAATCGCTCTGTCTTTTCCAAATCAGTGGGGCTCAATTGAGCAATTGATAATAAGACTTCTTTTTTATACCCATACATCCCGATATGCAAGTATGCCTCGGAGGGCTTTTTTTGAAAGGGAATGGCACTACGGCTGAAATATAAAGCGGTATTGTTTTTATTCGTAACGACTTTGGCGGTGTTTTCACTCACAATATCACCAATAGCTTTGGTTTTGGAAATCAGTGTCCCTATTTCGCAATGTGCGGTCTTCATTAGTTCGATCAATAGGTTGATTTGATTGGGGTCTATGAATGGCTCATCGCCTTGGATGTTAATGATAATTTCAAAATCTTCATATTGTTTTTTAGTAACAACTTCCGCACAACGGTCAGTACCACTCAAGTGAGATTCTGATGTCATAATGGCTTTTCCATTGAAGGAAATAACATGATCAAGAATGCGCTCATCATCTGTTGCTACACATAAAGCATCAAGCTTTGCTTGGGCCGCTTGCTCGTATACCCTTCGGATCATTGTTTTTCCTCCAATGAGCTTTAAAGGTTTCCCAGGTAGTCTTGAAGAAGCATACCGGGATGGTATTATGCCTAATACTTTCAAATTCTAAATAAAAAGTAAAGGTATTGAATCAGATTGATCTTCACTTGTTCCATTTGTATAAATTTGGATTCTTAATATAAGTGACGCCTAAGGAAGAATATAAGATTGTTCGGCAAAGCATTAGAAATCCAAATGCTTTTGGTATTTTATATGATAGGTGCTACAAGCGCATCTACTATTTTGTGTTTAAACGCCTACAGGATGATGATTTGACTGCTGACATTGTTTCGCAGGTCTTTCTTAAAGCTCTGATCAATATTAAAAAGTATAAGTATACTGGAGCTCCATTTATCTCTTGGTTGTTTAGAATAGCTATTAATGAGGTGAATTCGTATTACAGATCAGTCAAAAAAGTGATACATGTGCCGATTGCAGAAGAATCGATCAGAGAGATCTGTGATGAGATGGAAGATAATGAAGAAATTGACTTTGGTATAATGGTTGAAGGTTTGAATCAGTTAGATGATGAAAGTACTCAATTAATAGATTTCAGGTTTTTTGAAAAAAAGTCATTTCGAGAAATAGGTGAGGTTTATGGTATCTCAGAAGATAATGCTAAAGTGAGAACTTATAGAGCTTTGAAAAAGCTTAAAAACATTGTAAAGGGGGTTAGAAATGGCTAGAAAGTATGAAATAGAAAGAGGCAAAAAGCCAAATGAGGAAAAGCTTCAAAAAAGTAAGGACTTTAAACGCCTCATTTATAATTACGAACAAGCTACCAAGCCCCTTTACAAAAGGCCCATTTACAAGGATCCTAAGGCATTTTTGGCTATTCTGCTTATTCTACTGATCATTTGGATTTTGACTTCTTTAACTGAAGAGAAGCCTGTACAACCTCTAAATCCTCTTGATAAAAAGAAAATCGAAAAACCTCAAGATTGACGGCCTTTTCATAAACTTTGTTCCCTTTTTAAATATTCCCATTTATCTATTGAAAAGCTTTTCTCCCTTTTGGGAACGATTCAGCAAAAATTGCTGATGTCACATAATGTTTAACCGGGTTTTATCCCATCAAATTTAATTGCTATGGCTGGAGAGAAAGCATCACCAAGACAAAAAATGATAGGTATGATGTACCTAGTATTAACTGCACTTTTGGCACTAAATGTTTCTAAGGACATTTTAGAGTCTTTTGTTTCTATGAATGACGGTTTGTCACTTTCCTTAGAAAATTTTGAAAGTAAAAACGAATTCATATACAATGAATTAGAAAAAGAAAAGAGCTATGACCCGACTAAGGTTGGCCCTTTTTGGACTAAGGCCCAAGCTATAAAGGGTTCATCTGATGAGATTTATAGTTTTATTGATGAACTCAAAAAAGAACTGATTGCCCAAACTGAAAAGTTGCCTGAGGCTGTTGCAGACACAGCAACGCTGCAATTCGTTGAAAACTTAGATAATTATGATATCCCAACTCAAATTCTCATTGGTTCTACTAATGATGGTTCGGGAGGCCGTGCAAATGAGTTGAAGAATAAGATTCATGATTTTAAATCGAAGATATTTGAAATTGTTGGAGCGGAAGAAGCAAAGCTTTTGAGTATTGGTTTAGAAACTGATGATGTAAATACGGCAGAGGGGACACGTTCTTGGGAGGTGCATAATTTTTATCATGCCCCACTAGCTGCTACTGTGGCAATGTTAACCAAATTGCAAAATGATGTTCGGAGTGCTGAGCTGGATGCGGTTACACATTTGTACCAAGCGATTGATAATGGTTCGATTCCTTTTGATACTATTGCTGCGAAAGTGATTGCGCCTTCCAATTATGTTCTCATGGGAGAAGAATATCAAGCAGATGTCTTTGTAGCTGCCTTTAGCAGAACTCAAAGACCGGAGGTTTTGTTGGGCTCTTGGGATAGTGAAGCACAAGAATTAAGAAGTTTTCAAGATAGTTTGCCAGTTTCTGAAGGGATTGGGAAAATGTCGAGAAGAGCTACAAAAGAAGGCGTTCACAAATGGGGAGGCGTTATCAAGCTCAAGACAAAAGCGGGATATAAAAACTACCCTTTTGAGTCAGAGTATACGGTGGCACGTCCAATGGCCGTGGTATCACCCATAAAGATGAATATGCTGTACAGAGGTGTGGATAATCCACTTTCGATATCGGTTCCGGGCGTGTCAAGTGATAAAATAACAGCTACTATTACAGGCTCTGGAAACGCTTTGAAAAAACAAAAAGATGGAACGTATTTAGCAGTGGTTAGTACAAGTTCTCCTAGAACAGTTAAGGTTAGAGTATCTGCCAATTTGGAATCAGGTTCCAAGCCCATGGGAGATATGGAATTTAGAGTAGGTAATGTCCCAACGCCAACGGCACAGTTTGCTGGAATGAGCGGTTTTGTGAAATGTCCCAGAGTCAAAGCAGCCCCTCAATTAGGGCTTCGAGTACAATTTGCTCAAGGGTTTGCCTACGATCTTCCTGCTAAAGTGACTTCTTATAAAATGTCAATTACCAGAGGTGGAAGCATTGTTTTTAGTGAAACAATCAAAGGAAACAGATTTCCGTCAAAAGTCACGAAAATTATGCAAAATCTTAGAAAAGGAGATCGTATTGATTTTGAGAATATCCAAGGTAAAATCAATAATACGATTAATAGGAAACTCGATGCGATTAGCGTTAAGATCACCAGTTAAAATCTAAAGCCACCGGCTCTCTGGATTAATGAAATACAGATCATCCCTTTTTCATTTGAGAGCCGGTTTTTTAAATCTAAGACCGGGACTCAACATATTGAAGATTTTATGTAACTGTTCAAGTTCAACGTGACCGGCCCATAACTAAGGGCCGGTAATTTGACTATGGAATGGTTGCCATCACAATGTGTTCGTAAATCTTGAAGATTAACGGGCATTGTTCGATTCCATAAAGGAATTAGATAATAATTAAGGTCTTATTCAAACTTCTTGAAGTTAGAGCAATGTGTTTAGTCAGACTGCCTGACGAAGTCTAGACTGCAATAAATCCGCTTATTTGATTTGAAATTGTATGGGCACCAATACTTTGGATTTAAAAGGCTTTCCATTTCTGATACCAGGATTCCAGTCTGGCATTTTTTTGATTAAAGTTTCTATTTGATTGTGTATTTCGGGAAGTAATTTCTTATCAGGCTCCGCCTGAACGATTCTTCCATTTTCATCAATTTCCAATTTTAGGTGTATTGTTCCGATAAGGTTTAAATCAACCGCGCGTTCTGGATAAGAAATGTTATTCAGAATATAACAAGCTAGAGCAGAGTCTCCTCCAGGAAATGAAGCATATTTATTTTTTTTCTTGTCCTCATCATGAGGTTTAGGGTCTTCGGTTTCTATTATATTGGAAAAGCTAAAAGTTGTGATTAGCAATAAAAAGAAAAGATTTAAAAAGCTCAGGGTCTTCATAGTCGATAGTTTAGTTGTTAGGCTCAAATTTCAGGAAGTTAAGGTTGGCTGTAAAACATTATCTATCAACGTCCATTTTTATATGATCAACTGATATTTTGTTTGTTGAAGCACAAAACGAGTCATTATCCACGCTGGAAGGACGTTTATAGAGGTATTGTTGTCTTTGATAGATTGAAATAGTATTTTCATAAGAGGTGAGTTAAATTTACCGGTATGAATATGTCCACTATTGCGAAAGATATTAGTGTTGCAAAGACCAGAAGACATCTCATGTTTCACATCATTTTTTGGGTGTGTTTCATAGTAATTTCTTTGCCTGCCACAAAAGAGTTCTTTGCTATCGATAATATCGTAATGCGCACTATTGTAGCAGCGCTTACCGTTGCCGTATTGGTTTATACCAACTATTTGGTTTTGTTGCCGAAATTTTTTCTGAAGAAAAAATACCTTGAGTACATTGGCCTGCTCATCATGCTTGTGTTATTGATAACCGCTTTAAGAGTTGAAATCGATGCCGTTTTTGTTAAAGATGATACAGATTCTTTTCTTAAAATTAGATCATGGAATCACTATAGCACCGCGATGATCTCAAATCTGTTAGTTGCATTGGCCACCTCTTCGTTTAAATTCTTAAAAGGAGCCTATGATAAAGAACGTGTCCAACAAGAGCTGAAAAACTACAAGCTTCAAGCGGAATTGAGGTTCTTGAAGGCTCAAGTAAATCCTCATTTTTTATTCAATAGTTTGAATAACATTTATGCCTTAAGCGTATCTCAATCTCCAAAGACTCCTGAAATGATCATGAAGTTATCCTCTTTGATGAGGCATATGCTCTATGAATCGAAAGGAGCTTCCGCACCTATAAATCAGGAGATTGAGTACATGAATAGTTATATTGATTTGCAACAACTGAGAACGCGGTATGAACAAAATGTAACCTTTGAAATTATCGGAGACCTGAGTGGTGTTGAAATTCCACCCTTAGTATTTATCCCACTTCTAGAAAACGCATTTAAGCATGGTAATATCTCAAAGACAGAAGAGGGGTGGATCAAAATGGTACTTGAAATTAGACCAAAAAATATATCATTTCGTATTGATAATTCTGTAGATACTTCTGATGAATCTAAAGATAGAATTGGAGGTATAGGCCTAAACAATATTAAACAAAGACTGAATATTCTTTGTGGAAATCAGCAGAGTACCTTTTGGACCAAGAAGAAAAAGGATACATTTACAGCTTTCTTAAAATTTAAAAGAAATTGGAAATCAGATGCCTAATTGTAGATGATGAGTACTTGGCTCAAGATTTATTGGAGCAGTACGTCAAAAAAGTCTCCTACTTAACACTCATTGCAAAATGTGATAATGCACTTCAGGCATCGCAAATCCTTAAGGATGAGCAAATTGATTTGATGTTCTTGGATATTCAAATGCCAGATCTTAGTGGTCTGGATTTTCTAAAAACCTTGTCCGAGCCTCCACATGTTATTTTTACTACTGCATATTCAGAGTATGCCCTAGAAAGCTATAGTTTGGATGTTATAGATTACTTATTGAAGCCTATTGATTTTGCTCGATTTTTCAAAAGCATTGAAAAAGTGGCCTCAAGAATGTCATTGAAGTCAAATGTTCAAAACGAAATAGTTGAACCTCTTAATGTCAAAAGTGAAAGGGAGTACATGGTTATCAAGTCTGATGGGGCAGTGATCAAAATATATTTTTCCGAAATTCTCTATTTGGAGTCTCTTCGAGAATACGTGAGATTTCATACAAAAGACAAAAAGTACATGGTCTTGAGTAGTATGAAAAGCATATTTGATAGCCTTCCTGACAACTTTGTTCGAATTCACAAATCTTTCGTGGCACCATTTTCACGTATTAAATCGGTCAGCGGAAATATGGTTAAGCTTGACAATGGAGCAGAACTTCCAATAGGTAAAACATACAAAGCTGACTTGATGAATCGGTTTTGAGCCAAGCCATGGTCATCCTGCAATCATTCCATTATTTCTTATCATTATAATGGTTGATCTTTTTGGTCATCCGGTCGTTTTTCAGGATATTTTCTATAGATGGGTGCAATGAGTTCATCAAAATTATTTGCAATGATTCGCCCAATGGCTTGTCTCATAGTTTTAAATTCATCTTGATCCAAGTTGATCTCGCAAATTTTAAAAAGCTCTTGAAGCTTGCTGTTGCATTCAAAAGCGTGTTTGAGAATTTCATCTGCAACTTTCGGATCGGATACATTGAAAGAATCCATTTTCGATGATAATTGGGTTTGATCTGGAGGCGAAGTCTTGTTGGTGTCAGGCAAAACTTCGATCGACACAACATCTCCTTTTTTAAGAACTTTTTTGTTCCACGTCAAATACTTTGTGCACGCTTCATCATTGGTATTATAGCCCTTGATACTAACATCAGCTGCATTGTTTTGATGAAAAACGATGTGCGCCCCTAAGAACCCTCTTCCTTGTACCTCGGGATACAAAGGTTCCTCATTATTTACTTGAATTTTAAAATTCATTTAAAACATTGATAATTAATTATTTAAAATAAAGGTGTAACCAAAACTACAGAATTGTATTAGAATTAATAACCCGCGGGAATTAATAACAATTCATTCAAGCTCAGCGCATGAGCTGAATGTAAAACCTAAATACGATGAAAAAGTCAAAAGTTGTTTTAATTCTCATTTGCTGCTTTGTTTTATTTCAATTTGATAGCTCAGCTCAAAGAGATTGGCTACTAAAAGCCGATAGAAAGTTTTATGGTGAACGCTACTTTGAGGCTACTGCCTTATATAAGAAGGCTTATCCTCAAAAGCGACCGCTCAGCGAAAAATCAAGAATTCTCTTTCAAATAGGAGAGTGTTACAGAAATCAACATGAAGTTGGTCAGGCTGTTACATGGTACAGGAAAGCAATCAAATCTGGCAATGAAACACCCGAATTACATATGAATTATGCCCTATGTCTGAAGCAACTGGGCAAATGTGAAGAAGCGGTGGCTCATTATACGAAGAATGCAACCTTTTTTGAGGGAGACGCAGCTTCAAATCAGATTAATGGTTGTGCAGAAGTGCAGACTTGGTTCCAAGAAAAAAGCCAAATTCGAATTATGCCTGAATTCTTATTGAATTCTCCATTTTACGATTTCAGTCCTCAAGTACACATAGTTAATGGAAAACGTCAAATGTATTTTTCTTCCACAAGGAATGAGAGTACTGGTGACAGTTTTGACCCTAGAGTAGGACAAAATTTCACTGATATTTTCTTCACTACACAAGACGCTAAGGGCAAGTGGAGTATTCCTATTCCAATATCAGATGATGTGAATTCTGATCTTCATGAAGGGAGCATTGCACTTTCCAAGGATGGCAAGGAAATGTATTTTACCAGATGTCCTTTTAATGAAGTTGATAAGTGGGGTTGCGATGTCTATTATACCAAAAAGCGAGGTAGATCCTGGACTGATCCTGTGAAATTGGCATTTAGAACCGAAGGAGATGATACATCTTCCTATCGACACCCGGCAATCAGTTCTGATGGGAAAACTTTAATTATTAGTTCTAATCAGCCAGATGGATTTGGGGGAAATGATCTTTGGATCTCTAAATGGGATGAATCAAATAAAACATGGTCATCTCTGGTGAACCTTGGTAAGGGCATTAATTCTGAAAAAGATGAGGTTTTCCCTTATTTTAAGTGGAATGGAGAGCTTTACTTCTCTTCAAATGGTCACCTGGGATTAGGAGGGCTTGATATATTTGTTTCAAAACCCACAGGTACGGGGTTTGGTAACCCAGAAAACCTTAAGCCCCCTTTGAATTCTTACAATGACGATTTCGGGATTAGTTATGAGTTTAATGAAGAAAAAGGTTATTTCTCATCCAATAGGGAAGGAACTAAAGGAAAGGATGATATTTACTCCTTCTGGAAAGATCCTTTGACTTGTACTGTGGAAATAAACGTTTTTGACAGTAAAACGCAAGAACCCATTCAAAGTGCTAAGGTAGATTTTGCAAATATTGCTTCCCTCGAGAAGCAAACTGATGAGACCTCTGAAATAGGGCAGGTAAATTATGATTCAAAAGTATGCAAGCTCGAAAATGAATACAAAATTGACATTTCGGCTAAGAACTATCTCAAGGCACAAGAAAAACTGAGTACACTTGGACATGATCAGTCAGTAGCATATGTGCTGGACTTTTATTTGTATTCTATGGATACGGTCATTGAGCTACCGGAGGTCAGGTTTCCTTTTGACGAGGCCACATTGTTGGTAGATCATCATATAAACTCGGAAGACTCACTGGAGTTTCTGTATGATATTATGTTGCTTAATCCGGCAATCAAAATAGAATTACTAGCGCATACCGATACCAAAGGAGGTGTAGCCTATAATTTGGATCTGTCACAACGAAGAGCGGAATCATGTATTGAATATTTAGCCGATAAAGGGATTCCAAAGTCTCGGATGGTTGCCAAAGGAATGGGGGAAAGCTTTCCCAGAATTTCTGATAAGGAAATTCTTTCAATGAGCACAGAAGAAGAACGTGATGCAGCACACCAAAAGAATAGGAGGGTGGAGTTTCGAGTGATTAAGGAAGAGTTTTAGTAATATCCAAACCTCAGGTTAAGAATCGTTTTTGTTTTATTTCCACTTATAAACCGAAAGGGCTGGTAGTCTTTTCGGTTTTTTATTTTAAGCATTTCCTATAAAGAAACTCGCAAATGACTTTAAATCATTTAAGGATAGGCCTAATAGTTAAACTCATATTGCTTCCTTTCAGAGAATTTTATCTCCCGTTTTCATATTGATAACTGCTGGTTGGAGTTATTAATTAATAATTATGGCAGGATCATTTGCTCATGACATAATATCACTTGCTTTTTTTACATGATATAAGTCCCGAGTTCTTTTTCATTGTTTGCAATCTTGCGTGGCATGCTCCAACCCCTTTTGAAGGTCATCCTCAAAATTGACAGGGCCAGATATAGAACATCCAAGTGTTGCGGTTAAGACCAGTACTAGGATAATTTATTCAATTTGATGGAACTTGATACAAACCTATACCAGGATAATTAAATTGATGTTAAATAAAAAAAGGCGCTCTAAGAGCGCCAGTTTTATAAGGGAAAAAAGAAAGCTTTTTATCTAGGTTTGCAGAAGGCTAGTTTACAATTTTCTCTTCTTTACTTATCACCGTCCATTCTTTTGTTTTCACAGTTGCATCAACCGAATGCGTTTTTTTGATATGTACGTTGTTTGATCCGGTTTCTTTTACTTGTGCATCATAATCTTCCGCCATTAAGGCAGGAACAACATCAATTGTCAAAATGCTGTCAAACTTTTGCAACTTTAATTGATATTGATTTGCTCCTAGTTTCAAAGGTGTAATATCATCCCATTGCACCTCTTGTACACCTTCGTGAGCAAGATCAGCTTGAAAAATGATGTTTTCGTAAGGTTGTAGCTCTGGGAAATCGGTTTTGTCAAAATCGAATTGAAAGTTTACTCTATTGGTTGTAAATCTTTTGACGGCAGGAGCATTTTTCGGTGCCTCAGAAGTTTCAATAGTTTCCTCTTTTGTGATTATTTTCAATCGATCATCCGAATTTTCCCATTTATCAGTTTCCTTGTCGTATACTGACACATGATATTTTTCGTTTCCTTCAATTTGTTTGGATATGTGCACTTCACTTTGATCCTCTTTTCCGTCATCAATTTTAAGAAGAGTGCCATTCGTGATTTGCCCGTTTGTTAATTCTGAGATTTTTTCGGCCTCCTCGGTAATCAGTAAAGAGGCTTCTTGATTGTTTTTTGAAGTAATATTCCAGCCATTCTCAATTACAACCCCATCATTATTCAATTGAATCGTTTTTGAATCAACTTTAGATTCCCAATAGGCTTCAGTGTTTAGGTTTGGTGCCTTTTTAGGTGCCACTGCCAAGTTGGCTTGTGGAGTACTTTCATTGAGTAGATTGAACCCAACCAAACCTACGGCCAATGTGCAAACGCCTAAACCAGCCCAAAACCACCAGGTTTTATACCAAGCTTTTTGAATACCACTGGTGCTTTGATTCAGTACAGAATCAAAATCCATGGTGCTTCTAATCTGCTCACTAGAAAGCTCTGGTTCATTTAATTTGAAGTCGAATTGTTCCATAATTTGTTAATTCAGTTTCATAATTTTTTTAATCCGCTCTACAATTCTGAACACTTTTACCTTAGCATTGTTTTCAGTAGTTCCCATGATTTCGCCAACTTCTTTGTAGGGGCGATCTTCAAAGAACCGTAGTTGTATAAATTGAATGTCCTCGGGCTTCAATTTTTGTAAAGCATTTAAAATGCGTTGAATTCGTTCTTGTTTCTCATCGTCTACAACATCTTCATGCTGTTCACCAAACATCCTTACAAGATCACTAGTATCGAATCTCAAGGTCCGTTTAGTATGAGACGATCTATAATGAAGATTCACTTCATTCAGAGCTATTCTATAGAGCCAGGAAACAAAAGGGACACCTTTAAATTGATAATCATTTAGTTTGTTTAGGGCCTTGAGAAACGTCTGACTGACCAGGTCCTGACATAAATCCGTAGTACTAACTCTCTTTAATACGAACCTAAAAATATCTTCATAGTATTTCTCATATATCGGACGAAAGGCTGCTCGGTCAGTTTTAGCCTGCTCTATGAGTACTTGTTCTGAGTACTGCTCCTCTTCCGAAACGTGATATGTTGAACTACGCTGATCCAATACAAGGTTCATATAAGGAATAATACATACTATTGACTTTGGTTACAACTAAAGCGTTATTTTTTTTACAAACTCTCCCAAGCTTAATAATTTTGTGTTGTAAATATCTAAAAATACACAATTTAGGCCCTTTTCAAAATCGACATTTTGAAGTGCGTATATCTGGCCTTTACCCTCCACAACAACAGTATATAAAGTGGAAGGTTCTGAAGGAATAATGATAGAGTTTTTTGTAGCCCCTGTGCGATTGAGGATTTTGAGAGTTTTGTCTTTATTATTAATAAGCAACACCTTAAGCGGCTCAATTTCTTCTCCAGATTTTCTACAAAGCCTTACTTCCAAGGGGTTCTCGATTGGGCTAGAAGTAGATTGTGCAGAAGTAATCGTATATTGATTGATCGTTAGATGACGAACGAAGTTGTTTAAACTGAACTTTGCGTTATTCAATGCTTCTTGCTCACTTTCAATTACCTGGAGGTAGTAATCTAACCATTCGGTCATGCTAAGTCCTTTCTCTGTCTCACTCATGTAGTTTTGCTGAAAAGCACTCCAGGTCTGATCAATGAGATAATCATAGTTCTTTTTGTATTGCGATTTTTCATTGAATAGCTTGACATGAAAACGATTAGCTCTTTTACTTAATGCACTGTTGTATTTCTCCATTCGCTTCAAGTACGTTTTTGTGGAGTTTTCTAAAGCAATATTCGGATTGGAGTATCTTGGATAACAATTCAGTTTCAAAAATTCTGACTGATTTTTAAGTTCTAATGTAAATAAGTTAGCACTGGGGTTGAAGTAAATCCTTAAATCGTGCCAGTGATTTTCTAAGACTTTTTGTCGAAATGTCTTT
>JALEGO010000344.1 GCA_022763165.1 Flavobacteriales bacterium | reverse complement strand
TTGGGTCGAGAATTTTATGGTGATTTTGGAACTTTTGATGTTGAACTAGATTTTGCAAGTAACTACGTAGTTGGCGCTACAGGTTTTCTAACAAACAGATCTGAGGTTTTACCGAATGAACTGAGACAAAAGCTAGACATCAGTAACTTCAAAGACAAACCATGGGGATCAAAACCCTCTGAAATAACACCTTATAAAGAAGGTGAACGCAAAGTTTGGAAATACCATGCTGAGAATGTTCATGATTTTGCATTCACCGCTGACCCTACTTATAGAATTGGTGAGGCCAAATGGAAAGATAAAACTTGCTACGCCTTAGCTCAAGAGTCGCACGCTTCAAAATGGCAAAATGCAGCTGAATACACCGCCAAAATTATTCAAACTTTCTCTGAGGATATTGGTATGTACACATATCACAAGATGATCGTTGCCGATGCAAGAGACGGCATGGAGTACCCAATGTTAACGCTTGATGGAGGTAAAGATCCTAGTTACAGAGGTTTGTTAGTTCATGAAGTAGCCCACAATTGGTTTTTTGGACAAATAGGAACAAATGAAAGCTATCGTGCTGCAATGGATGAGGGCTTTACTCAATTCTTAACAGCTTGGGGACTTACTAAAATTGATGGTGATACCTTGGTAACAACCCCACCTGCTTCCAAGTATAAAAGAAAGTACAGAGAACCAGTATTGGTTAAAGAAAGATCTGTCTATAGAGGATATATGAGAGATGCGATGGTAGAGGAAGACCCTTCTCTAAATACACATTCCGATGATTTTCAGGGAGCCATTCGACATGGCGGAGGTTATGGTCATGTTTATTACAAGACTGCAACAATGTTGTACAATCTGCAATATGTTTTGGGTGATGAACTTTTCCTTGAGGCAATGCAACACTATTTTGATCAATGGAAAATAGCCCATCCATATTTTGAAGACTTCCGAAGTTCTATAATAAACTATACTAGAGTAGATCTCAATTGGTTCTTTGACCAATGGTTTGAATCCAGTAAAAATATTGACTACGCCATCAAAAATGTAAAAAAAGGAGAAGAAGATGATGAGTACATCCTTAACTTAAAGAGAAAAGGGGAAATGCAAATGCCTCTTGACATAGAAATCGAGACCAAAAATGGTGAAGTAAAGAAGTACCATATACCCAATACATGGAATGTTAAAGAGGACGCTGCAAAATCTACTGTACTTCATAGATGGATTGGCTGGGGCAATAGACATAATACGGAATACCATGCGCATATCAAGGTGCCTGATGGTGTGAAAAATGTAAGGATTGATCCAACCAATAGGCTTGCGGATGTCAACATGCTCAACAACACTCTGAAATGTCCTGCATCGCTAAAGTTTGATCACCGTATCTACAATCTTCCAGACCGAACCAAATACGAATTGTTCTGGAGACCAGATGTTTGGTACAATGGGTATGATGGACTAAAAATTGGTGCACATCTTAATGGAAACTATTTGAATAAAAAGCACAAGTTTGATTTAACAGTGTGGTATAACAGCGGTATTGGACAACAAAATATCGCAACCAGTTTAGAGTCCGACTATGATTTATTTTCATATCGATTGAACTACTCCACTCCTACTACCAAACTTCTTAAACGCTCGCACATACACGCAAGCGGAAAGTTTTTGGATGGCCTTCATGGATATACTTTAGGCTTCAAAGTTTTTTCAAGAGATCGTGATAAAAAAACGATGCTATTTACTTACTTCAAGTCATTGTATAGAAACGATAACGCTGCTCTTACATATCTGCTATTTCCTTCGGAGTGGATTGCCTCTAGATTCAACAACACTGTAAATATTGGAATCAATCATCGATACAAATACTTCAATGGTAATGGCGCATTGACACTAACACTCAGATCTACTACTTTGGGCAGTGATTATGACTATTCTAGTATTAGTATGACAACTAAAAACAGAACAAAACTGAAGAAGTTTGTTTTGAACACAAGGATTTTTGCTCAATACGGTTTTGGAGACAATTGGGCTCCTGAAAGTCAATTGTTTCTAGCAGGTGCTAATCCTGAACGATTAATGGACAACAAGTTTACAAGATCTGTCGGGATTGTTCCAGACAGCTGGTTAGGCTATGGTGCAGAAATTAATCATTTTCATCAAGGAGGCGGACTGAATTTGAGAGGATACTCAGGTTATTTGGCGCCTTATGAAGTTGATTCAAATGACACACGATTCACATACAAGGGTACATCAGGACTTGCTTTTAATGGAGAACTGGAGTTTGACAAATACATCAACTTTAGACCAAGATTCTTAAGAAATTGGTTGGGTGTGAAGACCTACTTATTCACTGATGCCGGAGTCATAAATTATGACGTTCTGGGAGAAGACTTCAGCTTTGCTAATCTCCGCTGGGATGCAGGAGTCGGAGCAACCTTTAGCATTAAGAAGTGGGGACCTTTGGAAAAAGTTAATCCTTTGGTAATCAGAGTTGACTTACCGCTCTTCTTAAATAGAATCCCAGCACTGGAAG
>JALEGO010000343.1 GCA_022763165.1 Flavobacteriales bacterium | reverse complement strand
TGTGTAATTCTTGCCATATCAGGATTGATAGTGCCCTCCTCGTATGCCACCAAAGTATCTTCAAAAGTTTGGTGAATAAGAGCTCCGATCTGTAAAACAGAATCAAACCCAGGACCATAAGTTCTTTGTTGGAAAGTTGTAAACTTACCTACGTAACCGTAATCAAATAGTCTATCCTTGTGCTTTGCACTTTGTCTTTTCTGTGTTCTTTGTTGGTAATCTACTTGTAAGGTATAGTAAGCATTTTTGATCAATGAAGCAGATTTCTCATCTGTACTTGAAGACCCAAATCTTTGAGTAAATCTAGAATAAACCCTCCATGTGTTATTTATGAATTCGGGGTTGGCCTCAGTATTCATTAACGTATTATGCAAAAGGTTTCCTACAATTACGTTGGCTGAATTCGATCTATAATTATCGTTCGTATTTTGATTTAAATCCAAAGTAGCTCCAAACGTTAAAGTGGTATTTCTTCCTGTGTTGATATCAAGTTTTGCGATCAAGTTTAAACCTTGGCGTGCAACATTTTGACGTGTTTTGACTTTCTCAAGATCGCTTAGTCTTAAAAATTCATGATTTAAGACAGTTCCTCCAGTTACAGGATTAAAACTTAAAGGATTTTCTCTTAGTTCTTCCAACTTATCATCCTTCACTTTCCACATGCCAATACCAGACGGCTGTGGATCCACAATATGTGTTCCGTTACCGGCAACGAAGAAACTCAGCAATGGATCAGTCTTGTTTCCAGCGGAATCTTTTTTCCAGAGTAGCGGTCCAGTCGCATTAAATTCCAAAAGGTTATAACCAAAGGCGTCAAGACCATAAACCTTATCACCAAATTTGTAACCAGAAGTTAAGTAATCCACCCCTCCAGCGAATTCGCGAGCTCCACCTTTAGTAGTAATACTAATTACTGCACCGGTTACATCACCATATTGAGCAGGTAAACCACCAGTAATTACAGAAACCTCTTCAAGGGCAGCCTTTGGAAGCGCATTGGAACCTCTTACCTTTACACCATCAATAAAAACGTAGTTCGCATCATCTCTAGAACCTCTGGAGTTCAGTTTGTTTTGACCATCATCTTGGGAGTAGATTCCACCAACAGTTTTTGCAACACCATTAAAAGATCTTGTCGCCATTCTATCTATTGCTTCTGCACCCATGGATGTTTTTTGTACTGTCTCATCTTTCTTAAAAAGTGGTTGCTTAAAATCAATTACAACGGCTTCCTTCAATTCGACACCTTTACCCATTTTCGCATTTAAGGTTGTTTCCTGATCGGAGTTCACCACAACACCAGCCATCACAATCTCCTGATAACCAACGAACTTAAACTTTATGTCGTATTTACCTGGAGCGAGTGGCTTAATTGTATAAACCCCATCAAAATCTGTAGATGCCCCAGTAACCATATTACCGTTTCTTTCCGCAATAACATTTACAAAAGGAAGAGTCTCACCTGTCTCTTTGTCAACAATTTTCCCTTTTATACTACCTTGACCAATTTGTGCTTGAACTGCAAATCCAGTGATGATCAAGCTTAGCAAGAGGGTAATCCTTTTAATCATAAATTACTTTTTTGTTAATAAATGTTAACCCCAAAATTAAGGCGCGTAAAGATAGAAAAATTTAATATTCCGAATCACAAGAAATAATAAATTTCCTTTTCAAAACATTCTAAAAACCCAAATAAGTAACGCAAATTACAGTTTAACGCCATTGATCTAAAAATTGAATTATTAAACGGTATGATTTTTACAATAAGTGGCAGAATATCTTTTCATATAATGCGTTTACTAAAAATTGTCTAGATCTATAGGCCTCATCATTCCGTACCATTTTAACACTCTTTGTCCTATCCCCGGCACATTCACATGGACCAAATAAAGACCACTCGAGACATCTATGTTAGCACTGTTTTTCAAATCCCAAGATATCGATGTCTTATTTGGATCGCTTTTAACTAATTCCCTAACTAAGATCCCTGAAGCTGTGAAAATCTTAATGTGAGCTTCATCGGGCAAGTTTATAATTTTGATTTCATGGTCCAGTTTGCTCTCCTCATATTGTGAATATGCATAATAGGGGTTCGGCACCACTCCTATGCAATTTAGTGCATCTACTAATGTATTTCTGTCCGCTTTTAAAGTAGATATATCATGTGTATTGAAAAAATATGTTGGCCGGCCTGCATTTATAGATTGCAACACATTAGCTTTTAAGTCTTGAACATCTGTATTTCCATTTGAACCATCTAACAGTTCTTCAGCCCCATTTGCCCAAAAGTATTCTCCCCGTTGGTAAATGTGATCTCCATATTTCACTGGTCCACGATTAACAAAATACCAATCTTCCTCTAAGACTGTCCCAACGTCAAATGATCTTCCTGTAGGATATCCTCGGAAAGGAGAATTTACCCTCAAATTGACTGTGGTTTGATTTGGAATAATTCCATCAGTCATGGATTTTAGGGAATGACCTTCTCTTAATAATGGCAATGACACCCACATAGCCGCTCTATACACATCGGTTAATTCCAAGTTGAACTTTTTGACTGCTTCAGTTCTTGAAATTTGATCTGTAATTGCAGCGCTTTGTAATTTTGAAAACATGAAGCTTCCATAATCATATGATGGCATTTGTCGTGATGCAATAGTTACATGCGTTCCAACGCGAGCAAAGTCTCCTTCTCCTAGGGGCTTAAATTCTGATCTTGTAACATTTGGAAAATCTTCAACTACGTTATTTCGAAATACGAAGATATAGTGCTTACCTCCCAATCGAGCATTGTCAAAGGGTCCCTTTGTAATGTCATAAGTTGGATTCCAAATCATGTCTCTACCATTCTGGCCCTGCATCCAAGAATCTTCTCCAAAAGCCATATTCAATCTTTCACCTGTTTCTACATTTATAGCATATCCAGGAAACCAACTCATTCCATAACCTCCAATAAAATTGGGTG
>JALEGO010000342.1 GCA_022763165.1 Flavobacteriales bacterium | reverse complement strand
CGTCAAATACCGAAATGGGCCAAAGCCAAGAAGAAAACCAAGTATCCAAAACATCATCATCTTGACGAACACTGACTTCATCCATGCCCGAAGCCTCTTTTGCTAAGTCAATTGCCTCTGTTTCTGTTTTAGCAACAACGTAATCATTCGGACCTTCTCCATAATACCATGCAGGAATTCTTTGTCCCCACCAAAGTTGCCGTGAAACACACCAATCTTTGACATTTTCCATCCAATGCCTGTAGGAGTTTTTGAATTTCTTAGGAAAAAATTCAACGTTGTCATTCATAACGTTTTCTAAAGCCGGCTGGGCTAATTCCTCCATCTTACAAAACCATTGTAAGGATAACTTAGGTTCTATAACTGCATCCGTTCGTTCAGAGAATCCAACTTTATTCTTGTAATTTTCTTTTTTAACAATATAATCTTTAGTCTCCAGGTCTTTCACGATCTTTTTCCTTACCACAAAGCGATCTTCGCCAACATAAAGAGTCGCTTTTTCGTTAAGCGTTCCATCATCATTGAGAATGTCTATTGTCTTTAGGTTGTGTTGAATTCCGAGATTGTAATCGTTGATATCATGAGCTGGGGTAACCTTAAGTGCTCCAGTACCAAAATCCATGGTAACATACTCATCAAAAATGATTGGAATTTCTCGATCTATTAATGGAACCAATGCCTTTTTTCCTTTGTAGTCCTTATATCTTTCATCATTAGGATTGACGCATATCGCGGAATCCCCTAAAATGGTTTCAGGTCTGGTAGTAGCAATTGTGATCCATTCATCATTTGTACCTGCAATCTTATACCTAATGGAATACAACATTGAATCTACGTCCTTATATATGACCTCTTCATCAGACAATGCCGTTTGTGCGGAAGGATCCCAATTGATCATTCTAACCCCTCTATAAATATGCCCCTTCTTGTAAAGATCAATAAATGTATCAATTACCGCATTGGACAAATCCTCTTCCATTGTAAACCTAGTGCGGTCCCAATCGCACGAAGCTCCAAGTTTCTTGAGCTGCTCTAATATTATGCCACCATATTTTTCCTTCCAATCCCAGGCATGTTTCATGAATTCATCACGACTCAAACTCGCCTTATCGATACCTTCTTCTTTTAATTTGGCAACCACTTTTGCCTCAGTAGCAATTGATGCATGATCAGTACCTGGCACCCAACAAGCATTTTTGCCTTGCATTCGTGCTCGTCTAACCAAAACATCTTGAATGGTGTTGTTCAACATGTGCCCCATATGAAGGACTCCAGTAACATTTGGAGGAGGAATGACCACCGTATAGGGCTCACGCTCATCAGGTTCTGAGTGGAAAAAACCCTCTTTCAGCCAATATGCATACCATTTGTCCTCTACACTATTCGGATCATAAACCTTTGGAATCTCCATGTATCAATCTTTTCGACAAAAATATAAGATCCTCAAGGATTTCCAATTAGATTGAGACTCAAGAAAAAAAGATTTTTCGTTAATTAAACTTTGATTTTGTAATTTCTACACATGAAACTTAAAATTTTAAGCTCGGTAATAGCTTTTACCATATACGGAATCATGAATGCTCAACAATGGGAGCAAATGGCCAACACTCCATTCAATAGGGACCATGGAATTGGTTTTAGTTTAAACGGAATGGGATATTTACTTACCGGTGGCGCCACTACAGGAGGAAGCACAAAAGACTTCTATCAGTATGATCCAAATACAAACACATGGCTTCAGCTAAATGATTACCCAGGGCCTAATCGGGGCTATGGCATTGGTGATACGTGGGACGGTAAGTTATACTTTGGGTTTGGTCTAAACACAGGCTACATGAATGATTTTTGGTCATATGATGCTGTCAGTGATACTTTCGAACAATTGCCAAGCTGTCCATGTGCTGGACGGTTACATCCGGCCCTTGTAGCGGTTAATGGAAAAGTATTTATGGGAGCTGGAAGCAACGGCAATGGTGATTTAAACGATTGGTGGGAATATGATATCAATACAAAAACTTGGACGCAAAAACCACCAATGCCAGGTGTGCGGCACCATCCTTATCAATTTGAAATTGAAGGTGAAATTTATGTAGGTTCTGGACATGACAAGACCTGGTCTAAATATAACGTTACAAATGAAACTTGGACTGCAATTGCGGATTTAGACGATAGGGTTGCTGGGACTCAATTTAGTTTTAGAAAGTTGGGTTACGCTTTAAGCGGAACGAAGGATGACCATAGCAATTTTGCAACTGGAGAATTCAAACAATACGATCCTAACCTTGATCAATGGAACGATTTACCAGTTCACCCTGGAGAGTCACGTTGGGCGCCCTCTTCCTTTTTAATCGATGGGTTTATATACTTGTTCGGGGGTCGGGAATCCAACTCTGCTGTCAATACGATGTGGAGGTATGATTTGAATCCCCCTACACATGTACATGAACTTCAAGATTCTAAAATACTTCAAGTATTCCCCAATCCTTTTGTGGATGAAATTAGGTTCAGTAAACTTCAAGACACTGATGACGCTCAGTATGATTATGTTATTCGTAGCATGACTGGTTCCAATATTAAGTCAGGTAAACTAAGTCAGCAAACACTCAATTTGGAACAACTGCCAATGGGTATTTACGTTGTTGAGTTAAGTGATGGCAAAAATGCGTACAAAGCCATTATCTCAAAACTTCAATAATTTAAATACTTCAAGGACAAGCTGATCCTGGAAACCCTAAAAGAGTTCAGCGACATCAATTGGATAACAATTATCTATATCAGGATAAAAGCTTCTCCACTAGAGTTGGGAATTGGATAAATTTGAATTCAAATCTTGATTTCAAGTAAAATGATATCCGAATTCTTAAAATACCTAAACGATCAACATAACAGAAAAGTAGGTAAACTTCCTGTGTTCTCGATAAAGGCTAATTTGATTATAAATTTTAATTATATTTTAATAAATTTTATCTATTTGATTTATAAATAATACTCCCATATCTTAGCCATAAATAAATATTCTTTTATGGCAATAACAGGTAAAAAATTCCCAAACATCACTGTTCAAGCAACAGATTCCATGGGTGAAACATTTGGGCTAAGTGTCCTTGAACAAGCAGTAAATAATAACAAAAAAGTATTACTCTTTTGGTACCCAAAAGATTTCACTTTTGTTTGTCCAACTGAACTACACGCGTTTCAGGCTGCTCTTTCAGAATTTGAAAAAAGAAATACTTTAGTGATTGGTGCTTCGGTAGACTCTGCTGAAGTTCATTTTGCTTGGTTAAGTACTCCTAAAGATCAAGGTGGCATTGAAGGTATTACATACCCTTTAATCGCTGATACAAATCGCAACCTTTCCGCAACCCTAGATATATTAGATGCCGTAATAGGCCCCTATGATGAAGAATCAGGCTTACAACTTCTTGAAGGAGATAACGTCACGTACAGGGCAACTTACTTAATAGATGAAACGGGGACTGTCTTTCATGAGGGTATTAACCATATGCCGGTGGGTAGAAATGTAAATGAATTTCTAAGATTGATTGATGCGTACACCCATGTTCAACAACACGGTGAGGTCTGTCCAGCCAATTGGGAAGAAGGTAGGGATGCAATGAAGGCAGATAGCAAAGGTGTCAAGGATTATCTAGCCAATCACTAGAGATGAACCCAAAATTGGAACATAATCGTTTCGTTGTAAACGATCTCAATTCATCTATTGAGTTTTACAAGAAGCTTGGGTTTCAACCCAAGTGGACCGGGACACAACCAACTGGTGAAAATTGGGTGCACATTCACTTAGGAGATTTCTATTTATCTCTTTCTCAAAGGACTGTTAAAAAGAATCTCAAACCTAAATTAGAACAATATGAAAAGTTATATGGCTTTCTTCATATGGGTTGGGTAATCCATGATTTAAAAGTTTATAAACGCATATTGCAGACAAACAATATTCCTTTCAAGGAAATAGAAACACAAGAAGGTTCGCATCTATACTTTTTTGACCCAGATAATAATGAAATAGAATTAATTGAATATAAAAATCAAGATTATGTATAAAGAATTAATGGAAGACAATTTAAATCAAGAAATTGATCAAAATCAGACGGTAATCGTTCAGTATTCAGCAGGATGGTGCGGAAATTGCAGGTTAATGAAACCCAAATTCAAGCGATTTGGTGAAACATATGAGGAAACTTCCTTCATTATTGTTGATGCTGAAAAGTTTCCCAATTCGAGACAACTTGCTAACGTTAACAACTTACCAACTTTTGCAGCATTTAAAAATGGCCATCTAATAAAACAGATCCAAACCAACAAAGCTGATCTTTTAAAAGAGTTTGTCGATGAGATTACCAGTGATTAAACATATTAGTAAATTCCTTGATCAAAATGACGAGGATTTTGCAGAAGAAACCATTCAGCTGCTCGAACATTTATCTGAAAGTCGGGCAATTAAAGATGAAGAGTTAGATGTAATCGGAGAAATTATCTCCAATCTGTCAGGAGCGCTTGAGGTCAAAAGAATGCAACGTGAAGAAGGGCTTTCAGAAAAAGAAGCACTAAATGGTTTTATGCAGAGAGTAATGGGATCCATAGACAAATAATGAGTTCAACCAATTAAACATTTTTATGCAATTCAGATACGCACGACACACCAATAATTTGGAAAAACTTACAGCGTTCTACGCTCATATAATTGGACTTAAAATACTGGGGCAATTTCAAGATCATGATGATTATGATGGAGTTTTCTTTGGGCATCCATATTCGGACTGGCATTTGGAATTTACTACCTCAAGCGATTCTGCCAAACATACACCGGACGATGACGATTTACTTGTATTCTATTTTGAGGACCAAAAACAAATTGACACCATCATCAAAACCGCCAGTTTAAAAGGTTTTGGAACCATAAAACCCAAAAATCCATATTGGAAACTTAATGGTGTTCAATTAAATGATCCTGATGGCTATGGAATTGTTCTTGCCTTGAGGCAACGTAAATAACATTGACAAGGAAGGTAGACTTGCATTAATCCAAAAAGGAATTTACCATCCGACATAACTAGGGGGCTTAATCCCATTAAGCCGCAGATAAACAATCATTTGCCCTCGATGATG
>JALEGO010000006.1 GCA_022763165.1 Flavobacteriales bacterium | reverse complement strand
GATAATGAGCAAAGTATTCAAAACTCGTATTCTATCTCTTTCAAATTCGATTGTATTGTTTTTGATTTTTATTGATCGTTCATACTGAAGCTTTGCAGCACTGGCAATAGCCATATTCTTATTGTCGTTATTGGTCATGCTATCCAAAAGCGCATGTGCTTTGTTTGTATAATAATAAGCCTTTTCAAAATCATGATTTCTTAAACTCAATTCTTTCAGTGCATTGAAAGAAAACCTCCGCGTTGTTGGACTTTCTGAAAGCCGACTGAGGGAGTCTAACATGTACTCATAATTGTTGGTATCATCAGGATGATTCAAAATGGCAAGTTCCGAAAGGATCTCACCATAGTATCTTCGGTGGTCATACTTTTCAGTTAAGCTTAGTGCCTTCAAATATATGTGGAAGGCTTCATCTTTCAGCTCAAGACTGTTTTTGGCCCATGCGATTTTTTCGTAGAGCCCTATTGAGTGAACTTCCAAATCCTCTTTCTCGGCTAATTCCGTTGCTTGATTCAGTATATCGATGGCTTCTCTATATTCATTCCTGGATAGTGCGATCTGGCCCAAATTACCAAGTGATGCAATTGAGATTAAAGGGTTACCCATTTTGTCCCCAAGAACAAGTGACTTTTCAAAGTATTCTTTGGCGATACTATCGTTGAACAAATCCATATGAACGACACCTAAGGAAATGTATATATTGGTTAAGAAGATAGCGGAATCAAGTTTGTTTTGAGATATATTTAAAGCTTTTTCTAAGTGAAAAATGGCTTCGTCATATGAATTGAGTTCTATCATGATACCACCGAAATTCAAATGAAATCTCACTTTTTTGGCATTATCATTCAGCGACAGATTGATTTCTTGAGATTTAAAGAGACATTTTATTGCTTGTGTGTAGAGTTGTTGATTCACATACAAGTTGCCCATAGAATTGTAACAGTCAGATTGATTTAGCATCAAAGATCTTTCTATGGAGGGGTCTTTTTCAGTCTTTAGAAGCTCTTGTATTGCTTCTATATTCTTCTCGAGAAGCTTAAAAGCACTGTCTGGATAAGTGTAGGTAATGCTTTTTGCAAGCAAAGTGGTTTGACTGATTGTTAGCGTGTCATTTGAAGTGGCGCAAAGCGGAATTGATAATATTAAAAGAAGAACGATCTTATCTGAACTCATGAATGAAATCTTCAAAACTACACTCAAATTGTCAAATACAATATGGATTTTATTCAAACTACATGACAGGAATGGATATTTTTACCAATTTTGCAGATCTGGAACAAAAAAAGCGAAATATTGCAATTCTGGGAAGCACGGGTTCCATTGGCACACAGGCTCTAGAGGTGATATCAGAACAATCGGAGATTTTGGCTGTATCTGTTTTGACTGCTAATTCAAACAGTCAACTCTTAATCGAGCAAGCCAAAAAATATCAGCCGAATACAGTTGTAATTGCCGATGAAAGCAAATTTCAAGAAGTGAGAGATGCACTATGGGATGATGACATCAAAGTATTCGCTGGGATCGATGCCTTGTCGGAGGTCGTTGAATTAGATGAGATCGATTTCGTTTTGACCGCACTAGTTGGTTATGCTGGTTTAAAGCCAACCATCAATGCTATAAAAGCAAAAAAGCAAATTGCACTGGCGAACAAAGAAACCCTGGTGGTAGCGGGCGCATTAATCACTAAGTTGGCAGAGCAAAATGCCGTCAATATTTATCCGGTTGATTCCGAGCATTCTGCAATATTCCAGTGTTTGGTCGGAGAATTCCACAACCCAATTGAGAAGATTTACTTAACAGCTTCTGGGGGACCCTTCAGAGGTTTTACTAAAGATCGCTTACTAAATGTGACACCCACTCAAGCTCTGAAACATCCAAACTGGGATATGGGCGCGAAAATCACTATTGATTCTGCATCATTGATGAATAAAGGGCTTGAGGTCATCGAAGCAAAGTGGTTGTTTGGTTTAAAGGCGGAACAAATTGAGGTAGTGGTTCACCCTCAATCCATTATTCATAGTATCGTACAGTTTGAAGACGGAAGTATGAAAGCCCAAATGGGACTTCCAGATATGAAGTTGCCTATTCAATATGCACTATGTTATCCTAAGAGAGTAAAAAACGAATTTAAGAGGTTTAATTTTCTGGATTATCCTGAATTGACTTTTGAGTCGGCAGATACGGAAACTTTTCGTAATTTAGAGCTGGCTTACGATGCATTGCACAGAGAAGGAAATGCAGCTTGTATTCTGAATGCCGCCAATGAAGTAGTGGTGGATGCTTTTTTGAAGGAGAAGGTGAAGTTTATGGAAATGCCTGAATTAATTGAAAAGTCATTGGATAAAATACCGTTTATCGCTGAACCTACCTATGATGATTATGTACAAACTGACAACGAAACCAGATCGTTGATAAAAGAATTGATTTAAAATGGAGGTTTATTTAATTAAGGGCCTGTATCTGATATTGAGTTTAGCAATATTGGTCATATTACATGAATTAGGGCACTTTATTCCAGCGAAACTCTTTAAAACCAGAGTAGAGAAGTTCTATCTTTTCTTCGATCCTTGGTTTTCTCTATTTAAGATTAAGAAAGGAGATACTGAATATGGTATAGGCTGGTTGCCCCTTGGTGGTTATGTCAAAATCTCTGGTATGATTGACGAGTCAATGGACAAGGAACAAATGAAGCAAGAGCCTCAACCGTGGGAGTTCCGTGCTAAGCCAGCGTGGCAGCGATTGATTATCATGATTGGCGGTGTAACAGTGAACTTACTCTTGGCTTTCTTCATTTATGCAATGACCTTATTCATTTGGGGAAAACAATATCTTCCCGTTGAAAATGCTGTCCATGGAGTGGTGGCTGACTCTACCATGATTGCACATGGCTTTCAAAATGGAGATAAGATTTTAAAAGTTGGCGATCTCAAGCCTCAAACTTTTTCAGACATCGATAAAGCCATTTTAATTGGAGGAGAGCGAACACTATTAATTGAAAGGGATGGCGATCAAAAAACAATAACACTTCCAACGGAAATTGACCAAGATCTATTAAGAACTGGAGCTAAACGCTTGTTCGCTGAACAGGTTATCTTTTATGTGGATACCTTGATTCCAGGAGGAACTGCTATTTATTCTGAATTGGAAGTGGGTGATAGAATAGTTGGGATTAACGGCTTTGACACTCAGTTTTTTCATGACTTTGTAAAAGAAATAAAAGGATATGCTGGACATTCGATCAACCTTGATATCATCAGAGATGGAATCCGCAAACAGGTAAGAGTAGATGTTAACGGAAGTGGTAAGATTGGTGCGGGTCCTTTTGCGTTCAAACAGTTCGAATACAAAACCCAGACTTATAATATTTTCCAAGCGTTTCCAGCAGGTTTTAAACACAGCATAAATGTGCTCTCGGGTTATGTGCAGTCGTTTAAACTCATCTTTACCAAAGAGGGAATTAAGCAAGTAGGTGGTTTTGGGGCGATTGGTTCTATGATGCCATCAAAATGGGGCAATTGGAGAGATTTTTGGGAATTGACTGCTTTGCTTTCTGTGATTCTCGCATTCATGAATATTTTGCCTATACCTGCACTTGATGGCGGTCATGTAATGTTTTTACTTTACGAGATGATCACCAACAGAAAGCCTAGTGAAAAGTTTTTGGAGTACGCTCAGGTTGCTGGTATGGTCATATTACTGAGCCTCGTTGTCTATGCCAATGGCAATGATATTTTCAAAGCTTTCAATTAACTTGACAGAAGCTAATGGTTCCCGTTATTTCCATTAGTGACTTCGATCCTCAAAAAGGGCATGAGCAGGAAACTGTCCGCCAATTGCACTCAGCTTGCACGAATCATGGCTTTTTCTATATCAAGGATTATGATCTTGACTCTCATTTAGAGGAGGAATTGAGTTATCTAAGCAAGACTTTTTTTGAACTTCCAACTGAAGCTAAGCTTCAAATTAGAATGGAGCTAGCAGGGAAGGCTTGGAGGGGGTATTTTCCAGTCAAGGGAGAATTGACATCTGGAAAACCTGATGTGAAGGAAGGTTTGTACTTTGGGATAGAACATGATGATAATAGCGGAATGATCATGCATGGTAAGAATCAATATCCATCTCAAGTTCCAGGCCTCAAAGAATGTGTGGACAACTACATGAAGGCTGTTGAGTTCATTGGTCATCGGTTAATGGAAATTATCGCGATGAGTTTGGGACTGAGTCATGATTTTTTCTCAAATTATCTCACAAACGATCCATGGATTTTATTTAGGATTTTCCATTATCCTGCTAACAAGGAGGAGGAATTGTGGGGAGTTGGTGAACACACGGACTATGGATTGTTAACTATATTGAAACAAGATGATATTGGGGGACTTGAAATTAAAACAGCAAATAATTGGATTGAAGCTCCATATATTGAAGGAACCTTAATATGCAATATTGGTGACATGCTTAGCAAAATGACCAAAGGCTATTACAAAGCTACACCGCATCGAGTAAAAAACACATCTGGCCGTAGTAGGTACTCATTTCCTTTGTTTTTTGACCCGAATTGGAATAGCGCCATTAAACCGTTGAACTTAGAGCACTTGGGAGTGAGTGATTTTACGGTTCATGAAAGGTGGGACAAGATGGATTTATCGCTATTTGAAGGTACATATGGAGACTTTATTTCCATGAAAGTGGGAAAAGTATTTCCGAATCTTTGATTTCTGAAAGCCCAAAAATATCGGATGGACTAACGTATCGTTGTTAAAAACCCTCATCATATGCCACGATTTTCAAAGCATTAAATGAATAAATTGCTAGAAAATCTGCCCTATGAAACGAATATACTGTATCATCATATCCATTTTATTCATTCAACACTATTCATCTGCACAGAATAAAACGCTTACCGTAGAGGAAGCCGCTGAGGTTAAAGTCCTAGATGGAGCAACAGGTGTGGTTCTCGTTCCGTTTAAACCTAATATGTATAAATCTGAAATTGATAAGGAGATTAATGCTAAAACGGGGCTTACGCATGAGTCAATAAAACAAAAAATGCGAATGGAATTGGCACTGAGAATCTTTGGGGAATTAAAAGCCAAAGGCTCGAAAAAGGATGTGCATGTTTTAGCAGATTGGCATGATGAAACCAAGGCTGACCTCAGGTATGTTTATGAATCAACAGCCTTGCATTATGATTATCTTAAGAAGACACCGAATGAACCTGAAACCTACGGTGTGGCTAGAGTTATCAAAAAGGCAAAGAAGATGATCATCAAGGAAGAAGATGAATTAGAAGCTGGTGCTCGTATTGAAGAAGGACAGGTTGTTGCCGTTTATGAGAATAAACCAAAATATATGAGTGTAAAGATATCCAATCCGAATATGAGTAAGCTCGTAACAACAAGATACAATGCTAATAGATTCCTTTTTATCAACCAGTTAGATTTGCTTAAGCTGGTGGGGTCAAGTACCGATATGCAGAATAAGAGAATTGCTAAGGTGCATTATTCATGGATGAATGAAGATGGTGACGTTATAGAAGGAGGGGTTGCTCAGGCCTACTTTTCAGAGTTTACCAATAGCCCGGAAAGAATATCAGAGACCTGTTTTAAACGACTGGCTGAGCAGATTATTTCCGAGAAAATCGGCTCCATCAACCCTACAGATAATGAACAAAATGAGATCAATACGGAAATTAGGGAAACCATGGAGTCCGCTGATTTGCCTGAATATCAATCGCCACTTGATGTTCAAGAAAAGGGCACAGTTAAAAGCGATGAAGCTGTTGAAGAGAAGGTTGAATCCATAAAAGAACCATCAAAAACACCCAGAACAACAGATCCAAATGCCCATAGTAAACCCTTTTGGAATGACAAGAGTCGAAAACAAAAGGTTGAAAGGACTAAAGAAGTTGAGGAAGACATCATGGATGATTATTAACGGTAGTTAGACTTATCCACAATTCAAATCTGCTGGAATGCATGCCGCAACGTAGTTTTCAGCATATTATTTCGTTGTGTTGAAAAAAAAATTCTTCTAACGGAATATCTTTTTGTAATTTACTAGTTATGATGCTGCGCCTCACACGTCTCATTCTAGTGCTAGCTATACTCAATTCAAGCCTATTTGCACAAAAGGACTCAACGATTTTGATTGAACGTTTAGCGCCTTCTGTTAGTAATATCTTTGACATTGGCTTGATGATTGTCCCTTTTAAGGATATTCTTTATAACTCCAATATTGATGAGGATGTTGCCGATGCCACTGAGATGAATCAAGCGGACATTAGATTTGAGTTTAAGGAAGAACTTATGTTTAGTATGGTTCGGGCGGCTAGAAAGGAAAGAAATCATTGGGGGATATTACATCTTGACGAGACATATGCGGAGATGAAGGGTGATATGGAGTGTTTGATGGCTGAAACATCTTATAAATACACATCGGCAGAGGATCTGAAGCGACCTCAGAGGACCAAGAAACCTGCCAAAAACCCATATGGTGGCCAATTGGTTTCTGATAAGAAATATAACAGCAAGAAGCCTCCAAAGCAGAAGAGCGAAAAATTCTTGAAGGCAAGTGTGAAAAATCAAGATATGCTTGACTATTTAAGCCTTCGGTATAATGTAAATTATTTCCTATTTATTAATGAATTAGATCTTTTGAATGTGCCCTCAGGGGGCCGTGGTAACGCTTTGAATGATGCAAAACGTGTGGCTCGTGTGCATTTCACTGTTATGGACAAGTATGGCAGAGAAACCTATTCTGGTACCGAAAAGGTGAGGTTTTCTAGTCAAATGAATACACCCAATAGGATAGGTACTGCATGTTTTACCAAGCTCTCTTCAATAGTGGTGAGCAGCTTGCCTGATCTTAAGCGACACAAGTCAGAAGTGCGAGCACAGCAACTTTAGTTTTTTATCCATAAGCAATGTGTGATCATTTTCTCTTGATTGACATGATGCGAGTTTTCTCGCTGTTTTTCAATCATTGATCTGGATTCGTCTTGTCCTATTTGAGCTAAAATGTCCAAATTGGTAGTAATTACAGTGGCAAAAATTGCCAAGACAATGGTAAGTATTTTCATAAGTTTCAGTTTGACCGGTTTGGGACATCAAGGACTATGCCTAAACCAAAACTTAGGTGAATGAAAAAGTGAAAATCCATAAAAAGAAAAAATGAGCAATAAAAAAAGCAGTTAAGAGTATTAACTGCTTTAGTCGCATTTTGAGTGGAAAAAGAAAGCTGTTCCCTTGTAAGACGAAAGAATGTCAGTTTGGGTTGCCTTCTTTTTTTAATATTTTATAAATTTCTTTGTAAGAATCTGATTTTCAGACCGTAACTCTATAAAATAAATACCATCTGATAGTTCCTTAAGGTTTAAAATCATTGAACTCTGAGCTACATTTACCCTGTATACTTCTTTACCAAGTGCATTAAATATGATGACATTGTCAATTGTTTCATTAGATGAAACATTCAAAAAATCTGAGCTTGGGTTTGGATAAATGTTGGTTGTACTTTTAAAGTCAGACCTTGCGTTTTCTTGAGAAAGGAGAATTGGTGTAAAACAAGGATACTGATCTGACATAAAATAGGATCTTACTGAATCAATTCTTGTCAAGAGCATATCAACTTCTTGACCCACTGGATCAGTAGCATTTTTTTGAGCAAAAACATATGCAATATCCAATTCGAATTCAAGACCAGGTGAAAGAGTGATGGGGCCGGAGGTACCGACACTTTTTCGATCCCCTGGTGTATTTCCTGAATTGATTTCATTCCAATTTGGTTGCGCAATTCCTGAAGTACCATATCCGAGTGCATCTGAATTACCAGGGAACATAAATTGTGTATGCACGCAAGAAAAAGGTTGAGCACAGCCTAAATAGTGTCCGTTGCCACCATACACTGTATGACTGCCGTCTGACATTCTACTTGTCATGGCGTTGTAAATGTCTATGAAATTGGATGAATTGCTTCCAAGACCCAAGAAGCTGGTTAACCCGAGTCTTTCATTATCAACAATTGCGTCACCATATCCAATTCCATTTGGAGATTCACCTTGGCCTATGCCAAAGGCATTATCAAAACCATCAAAGTCTTGAGGGACACCTCCAAGAAAAGTAACTCCTTGAGCTGCTAAATTTTGTTGGTATCCCAGAGCTCCTGCATTATCCTCGTCTAGAGCGTCACCATTATAGAAGTAATAAGCGCTTCTGCCAACATCAGAACCAATATAATCATCCATTGGATTTCCTAAATCTCCATCGGTCCAAATTCCCGCATAAAAATCTGTGAGGGTGAAGGTTGAGCGATTGATAATGCGATAATTAAAGAACAAGGTATTGTCCAGGGATTGTTCAGTACAGGCAAATGAATAGGCCATACAATGGACTTCAATTCCAATGGGGTAACCCCCTGAGCCATGAATGCCTCCTTCATCATTCATGATGAAATAAGCCGCTTGATGTCCTTTAATTTTAGGAATGTCTCCTTGTGTCGGCTCGTATATCCCATTTCCATTTCTATCAATAAAAGGAGCCAAATAAAATGCTTGTCCAATTGCAGTGTCACCATGTGCTGGCCAATCCAGAATATTTTGTGGGATTGAATAACCCGGGAAGGATATGTTTTGATCACAATTAGGGTCAAAACCGCAGTTATAGTAGTCAACGAAATTTTGGATTTCTGCTTGAGTCAAAACCCATACCTTTTCCCATTTAGGCATCTCAACCTGATATGATGAACTACTTACACCGACACCGGGACTTAAAATAGGCCCTGGAAAGAAATCAGAACCATTTGAATTGAAAGTACTTCCTGCGACTTTCAACTGGTTAGATACATCAACTCCAGCCACCCAAAGTGAAGATGCGAATATCGGTGACAGTCCACTACCCTTGGGGGCTTCAAATAAAGGACTTTGTTGAAGATCCCAAAACTGGCTGCCAGAGGTGTTGACTGTTGCGCTGATGTTATTAATGTCAACGGTTCCGAAGCCCTGTCCAAAAAGAATTATTGGTGTGATTAATACCGCGAAAAAGCTTAAAGTAAATTTCATCTCATAGTAAGTTTTTGGTTTTATAAATTGAGATGAAGCTGACTCCCCAGTACAATTCCTTGGCATGAAAAGAGGTTTACCTTCAAAAAGGGGAGCCAGCCTGCTGCTTAATACTTACTGTGTTTCCTTTTGTGTAATGTAAAGTAAGAAGCTATCATCTCCTAAATTTTGTTGTCTGAGCTAAATTGATAATGTTTAATGTTTTTTGGAAGGCAAAAACATCTAGTGGTATCAGATTTTATTTTAGTGGAGATATTTATGAAATGAGTGGATATTTTCGAAACCAGTGAAGAAATGTTCCTTTAGAGGTCTGGATATAAGCGAGGTAAAAGGACCAGTCTTCAAGATGTGCAATATTGATTTTAGAACTGTTGATGACCGAGTCGAGTGGCTCCACATGCGTTTTGGATATGATCTTGATGTACTCGATTTCAGATGAGTCTGACACTACAAATGAAATAGAGTCGTTGTTTACAGAATAATCCAATTCGGATATCAATCTTTGATCAGTATTTAAATTGAATACCGCCATTAGTCCTTTTTGACTCAGGCTGATATAGGTTTTACTTCCAGGTTCATTGAAATCTTGAATTGCTCTGAAAATTCGTATGCTATCTATTTGGGATGTATCAAAGCCATTGTAAACGTAAGATTTTAAACTGGAGATAAAACTGTTCACTTCGGTTTGCGTCTCATAAACATGGCAGTTGTAGTATTGTCTTTGAAGCTTGGATTCGACAAACTTGGCTTTTTCTTCTGGCAAGCTGCCAAACACCTCAAATCGAATAGCTCTCTTTTGGTAAGGTTGCCCATCGCTTCCATCTTTGATTTGAGAATACATTGCAAAAGTTGAGAAAGGATAGGCCATAATCTCATGTACACCAAGCTTATATTTTTTTAGATAATTTGTTCCGAAACCCAAATAAAAACCAAGGAAGAGAAAAATAAAAGTGGAGTATAATCTTATTCGCTTTGGGCGGTTCAAAGTGATCTGAGTAATGGACTTTGATCTTGAGAGTAAATAATCCCAATCTATAAAAAAGGTAATGAGCGGGATCCACTGAAGATCATCAAGTTGCATGACAAGACTCAGCCCAATTTCTTCGATTACAAATGCACAACCAAAAAGTAGCCTGAGGAGGGGTTTCCTAATCATAAAGCAAGCAAAAACGGGTAACAACTGGAATATGATGTTGCCGAGAGCTAAGGTCTTAAAGGCCAAGGGAATTTCGATAATATCAACCAGGTAATTGGGAACTTGCTCCCCAACTCCAATGTACCTGTCAATAATATGATTTCGCATGCTATTGGAGAAGACCCATTTGAAATCTAAGACATTCGATTTACTAAGAACTTTCCAGTAGAACGCCATAAAGAACATCAGAGCCACTGCCCATTGGGAAAGCAAAACTGGCCAAAAAGAATGGCTTCGAGATTTGCCTTTTTTGATAAGAGTGTCTATGGAAAATTTATTGCCAACAGGAGCAAATATAAAGGCAAGATGAGCCAAAAAGATTACATTAAACCCATGAGACCAACCTGGGTAGAAGCTTTCCACCATAGCCCTCACCATTAGGTTTGATACAAGGGATAGAATAGATGCGGTTCGGCTGAATAAGCCAATCAGAAGGAAAAAGGGTGCGATTTTGGAGCACAAAACAATAAGATCGAGAAATTGCTCTGATGGCATTGTATCTCCAAAGAATACCCAAATGCTTTTGGGTACATATAACTCTGGAGTCTTGTCTCTTAAGATATAGGATGCGTCAATAAGGTCATGTCTAATCCAGGTGTAAATGTAAATGATAGCCAACGAAATACGCGCCATTTCAATGGAATAAGTTCCTTCTCGATTAAACCAATAACTTTTCCATCTGGCATATATATTTAGAAAAAACTGTTTCGTAAGGCGTGAGTATTTCTTTGACATGTATTATAGATACATCAAAGCACTTTTGGGTTGCATGATAGGGTCTTTTTAAATTGATGTGTATTACTCATGAATCCGTAAAATTGAATGTTATGAAAAATCAAATCCTAAATCTTTTAATTGTTGCCACAATACTTTCTGTTTATTCATGTCGTAAAGCTGATCAAAGAACCTCTTTGACGGAAGAAGATGCAGTGGAAATGATCAGTAATGCATTGGGCAAAACTGATAACGGTATTACATATGAATCGGATCAAGCAATTGCCTTGAACATGAATGCTAAGAACAATGCTCTTTGTGGAAGAATTGATACTGTAAAGAGAAATCGATCCAATACGTACCGCAACAGGCAGCATGACTATGAAGTCTCAAGTATCAGAGAGATTATCTGTAAGGATGGAGTGCCTATTGAAATCAAAATTAATTCAACTTTTAATGGGACTTTTTCAGGGCCAAGGCTTGAAAGTGTTGGAGAGGGTGTTCATCAGGGAACCTTGAGTGAATTGAATAGCACATCCTCTGAATATCATTATGTTGGTGAAGCCAAGCGATATGGGAATGGTACTTTGAAGAGGCGAAAGGTGGCTGTTGAATCAACTTTGGATTTAAATTCTGATATTTATATTGCAAAGGATACTGAGTTGATATCAAGAGGGGTAACTAACTTTACTTTAATTGGCAACACTGATAGCGGAGTAGATTTTGAATATTTAGGAAAGATAACGTTTCATGGAAATAAGAAAGCTACTGTGGAGATCAATGGTAAGTCCCATGAGATTGACTATTAATAAATCAAAAGATGGCAAAAAAGAATATCATTATAGTGCTTGTATTCGGAAGTTTTATATTGATGCATTCATGTACAAAACCCGTAAAGGCTTGTTTTGATGTTGAGATCATTGAGGGTTCTGGTCAAGTCAATTTTGATGCTTCTTGTACTGAAAACAGTTTTTTGTATGAATGGGATTTCGGTAATGGAGTGATTGAAACGACTTGGGAGCCCATGGTTAGTCAAGAATATGAACCAGGCACCTATACCGTTTTGCTGAGAGTAGAAAGAAAAGATGGTTCTAATAGGAAAGATGAGCCGGAGCTTAGAAAAACTTTGATTATTGATTAACAAAGGGGGATGGCCTAGCGCTGTGAGGAGTGTCCGCGCAGCGGACAGCTCATCCCGACTCTCGGGATAGCCGTGCTCTGAACATAGCGCCACAAATTTTGCAAAAATTTGAGGAGGCCCGGAATTAAAAGAATTTCGAATATTGAACAAGGAAGACTCAGATTTCGTCAAGCTCAATCTGCCAGAACGCTAAAGTCTATTCAGCTTGAGAAGTCTTGACCTTTGAAGCTGATCTTTACGATCTAAAAAGCTGACTCCAAATATGTCAAGCCAGTTGAACCACTTTGCTTTAAATACAAAGCTTTCGATAACAAGCCCTGCGTTTCAGGATTGTCAAAATAGCCTTGGGTCATTTCTTTCATTTTGGCCATAGCTTCTTGATTGCCTTCTTTACAGATAAAAAGCAAGTCGCGCGCAGGTATGGCGATAACAGCGTTGCCTCCGATCATCTCATAAATCTGTTCCCAAAAATTTTCAATAAGGATGATGGCAGCTTCAAAATTCCCTCCAGCAGTAACCATCAATAAGTGATTTGGATCACCGTGCAATTGTATATTGGCACCTATCTCTTCAACCAATGCATTCACGCTTATTTGATGTAGCAAGTCAATGTTGAGGTTAGGGTTCTTTTCTAGCACATCATTTTGTAAGAGTTCGTACCGATCTCCTTTGTCTACTGCGAAACAAAGAACAACATCTTCCCATAAGTTCTTGGTTATGGGTTGTTGATCATAAGTTAGCTTAACGCCTTCCGGCATTGGATTTCCGATAAAAGACTTGGCTTGATCATTTGCATACAATTCATGCGAATAATTTACTTTGATTCTTGGTAAAATCTTTACGGATTCAGTTTCTTGTTCCATTGATTCTTATTTATGGATTGACCTTTTATTAAAAGTCATTAGGTTGGTTGCCAAATATACTTATTGTTCAAGAAACTCCTATGTGAATTAAAGTGTGGTGAACCAATTGTTTCCGTCACAAATGAGTTTTACGACACCATAATTGGTAGAGATTGATTTTGTCAAGGCCCCATCAATTGTTTCTGTGCCATTACCATCAATTGTTACGTTAAATGCGCCTGCGCCACCAGCTTCATCTTTTATGATAAAAACCTGTCCTGATCCTATAGCTGCTGCAGCGGGTAGATTCACTGTTACAAACGCGACACTTGTACTGGTTAAACCAATGTAATAGTCCGAAGAAGTAATGGTATAAATGATTGAAGCGACAGCTTGTCTGTTTATCCTCATACTACCAGCTTCTACGCCTTGTGATTTCACGATACCGGATACTTCAAGCTTTTCACTTGGATTTGTGGTCCCAATACCCATATTGCCGCTACTATTAATGGTTAAGGCTGTATTGTTATTAATGGTGGCTTGTCCAATCTTAAACTTGTCACCATCGCTATCATCAAATCCTAAAGTCCATTCAGGTGTACCATCGTTTGAGAGCTCTATTCTGGCATCAAAAGTTGTGCCTGCTCCGCTTGCATCGATTTCCAATACTGCATTTCCGACATCAGCAATGGATATTGGAGCTGTAGATAAACCTGCAACTGATCCTGCAACGATACCTGAAGCCCCAATGCGGACACCTACAGAGCCAGAAGTTCCAAAAGTTAAGCTGCCACCGCTGCAAGTTACATGTGAAGTAGAAGTTAATGTTCCAGAACCGGAATAAATTCCATTACCATCAAACCCAGTTGGAGCACCCCAATATACGCTAGTCCCATCAGTTGTAAGACGCCAACCATTGTTTCCAGGAGCACCAGCAATAGTGATGTTTGAATTAAGACCCAGTTGAATGTCATTGTTACCCATATCTAGATCGGTAGTAGCGGTGTGATTACCCAAATTGTCAGCCCCCGAAGAGTTTATTGTAATTTCACGATTAGTTGTGTTTTCGGATAATGAAACATTTGTCCCTGCAATTAATGTAATATCATCTCCGTTTTCCACTTCAATAACCGAAGTGGTTGGGGTTCCAGTCCCAACAGATAGGTTTTGATTGTCTGTGCCAGTACCATCTCCAATAGCTTCAATGGTGATTTCGCCATTGGTAGTATTTTCAGTAAGTTGGATATTGGGCCCTTCAATGAGGGTAATGTCATTTCCGTTTTCCATTTCAATGATAGAGGTAGAGGCAGTTCCAGCTCCAACGGATAGATTTTGATTGTCTGTACCAGTACCATCTCCAATGGCTTCAATGGTTATTTCACCATTAGTTGTGTTTTCAGTAAGTTGAATGTTGGGTCCTTCAATGAGCGTAATATCATTTCCATCCTCCATTTCAATGACTGATGTGGTTGCGGTTCCAGCGCCAACAGAAAGGTTTTGATCATCTGATCCGGCAGGTGGTGCTTGCCAATCAACACCTGTTCCAGTTCTGGTTAAAACTTCACCTGTCGATCCTGCTTGATTATTTTCATCAAAAATTCTACCTCTTAATCTAACATCACCATTGACGTCAAGTTCTCTTGTGGGGCTGTGCGTTTTAATGCCAATCCCTCCAAGATTAGACACGCTAAACAATGCTGTATTATTATCTCGAACTTGAAAATCACCAGAGTTATTTAAATTGTAAATCAAATTACTAGCTCCTTGAGTGACTGTAGTGTTACCAGAAAGAGAGCCATTACCAGAATAGATGCCATTGCCATCTTGCAATCCTGACATATCGACAATTTGACTT
>JALEGO010000341.1 GCA_022763165.1 Flavobacteriales bacterium | reverse complement strand
CTGAAAGAAGTACTAGAGTCAAGATCAATTATCAATTCTAGTCCAGAGATTTTCTTTGAAGAGATAGCACCAATTCTTACTGACGATCCATTTTTGCTGAGTGCACTAGACTGTGCGGCTCATGATCTTTTTTGTAAAAGTAAGCTCATTTCGTTGTCAAAATATTGGAATAATAAAAATCCAAAACAGCTGTTGACAAATTATACAGTAAGCATAGGAAGTAGCGATGAGATGATCTCAGAGATATTGTTGAACCCATGGCCGGTCTACAAGCTAAAAATGTCTCCTGATGAACTTCCATATTTGAATCAGATCAAAAAAAACACAAAAGCTAAACTTAGAATTGACGCAAATACTTCCTGGTCTATTCAAGATGTTTTGGATAATCAAAACCTTTTGTTGGATAGTGGTGTGGAGCTTCTCGAGCAACCTTTGGGAAGAGACAAATGGGCTCAGATGGAGGAGTTGTTTAAATTGATTGATTTGCCATTAATTGCAGATGAAAGTTGCACAACCTTGAGTGATATTAAAACTTGCCAATCTCGATTCCATGGTGTGAATATTAAGTTACCTAAATGCGGAGGCTTAATAAAAGCCAGGGAAATGATTAAAGCAGCTAGGGATATAGACCTTCGAATTATGATAGGCTGTATGTCCGGCTCTTCCATAAGTATGGCACCTTTATATCATTTGGCTCAGAATTCTGACTTTGTTGATATGGATGGTGCAATTCTATTAAAAGAAGATATTGCTGTTGGCCCTAAAATTCACAATGGAATTGTCTCTATGAAGGATATGCCTGGTGTTGGTTTTGTAATAAAACCAGAGTTTGAGTTCTAATTCGCAAGTATATTTCATATATTAGAGTCAAAGTTGACGGGCTAAATGAAGGCAATAATTATAGAAGATCAACCACAAATTCTAGAGCAAAATAAAGCACTGATTTTAAAAAACTTCCCGCTTATTGAGTTCGTTGGAGAATCCGGATCTGTTCGCTCTGGTGTTGATTTGATCAATGAGCATCAGCCAGACATACTGTTCCTAGATGTTGAACTGAGTGATGGTTACAGCTTCGAAATTCTTGAGCAAATTGATTATTCTAGGTATAAAATAGTTTTTGTCACGTCTTTTGATAAATATGCGGTCAAAGCCTTTAGATTCGCAGCTGTAGATTACTTGTTGAAGCCCTTGGATGAGGCTGAGTTAAGAGAATGTCTCTTAAGAGTTATAGCCTCAAAAACCTCCGATCAGAATGCACTTCAAGTATTACTAAATAATCACAGTGAAAACAGCCTCAGAAAGATTAGTCTTCAAAATTCTGATGGAACATATATCACTCAAGTCGATAAGATAGTGCACATAGAAGCTTATGGTAACTACACAAAGTTTTACATTGAGAATAGAGAAAAACCATTGCTCATTTCGAAGACCATGAAAGAATTCGAAAAATTACTAAAAGACGATGGCTTTTTGAGGGTGCATCATGGTCACATGGTAAACCAGGCTCATATTCATAAGTTTGTGAGTAAAGATGGAGGTCATTTGATCATGACAGGAAATAAAGAAGTTCCCGTTTCTCAAAGAAAAAGGCATGAAATTGTTTCTTATATAGATTCTCTCTAAACACTTACTTTCTTTTTGTGGTCAGTTATCACTTTTAAGAGCTGATCTTAATAAAATCAACTTATTTTGCTTTGAAAATATTAACCCTTTGTGATTATCCTTTTTTTGATTACTGAGGATGGGGCTCTCAAAATTTGAGAGCCTTTTTTAAAATGCTCATTCGCCTCACCAAAATTCTTTTCTTTGTATGAACCGTACTTGATGAAACTCTTAATTCTCCTATTATCTCTTTTAAACTTCTCTTTTGTCAATGCACAAAATGATGAACTTAAAGAGGTTTATAGATCTGATAATTTGGTAATTAAGGAGATTAAACAAAACCTTTGGTTGCACATCTCATTTATCACATTGAGCAATGGTTATGAATTTCCCTGTAATGGTATGGTCTATAAGAATGAAAAGGAGCTTGTAGTTTTTGATAGCCCCACTACTGTTACGGCAAGTGATGAATTAATAGAATGGTTTTCAAAGGATAAAACTGAAATCAAGAATCTAATTATCAATCATTTTCATAACGATTGCATCGGAGGTTTATCAAGTTTTGAAAATTCAGATTTTAATATTCACGCAAATGAGCGTACCACAGAACTAATGGATAGCTTAAAGTCTGATGTTATTACATTTCAAGATTCCAGTCACTTAAATGTCGGAAATACGGTTATAATCAATGCATTTTGTGGGAAAGCTCATAGCCCGGATAATATTGTGTCTTGGATGCCGAATGAAAAGGTGTTATTTGGAGGTTGTATGATAAAATCCATTGGTGCAGGAAAAGGGAACTTAAAAGATGCGGATGTTGAAGAATGGCCTAGAACTGTGCGAATTGTACGAAGTAAGTTCGGAGATCCACAAATGATAGTAGTTCCTGGGCATGGTAACATTGGAGGTGCCGATTTATTAGACTATACGATTGAGTTGTTCAAGGAGTAAGGCAAATCGAATGAGTATAGCGTTAAAATTATTTAAAATGCGGGTTTCTTTCGAAACTATTGCGTAATTTTGTCCACCAATTTTTAGTGCTTATGAACGGTTTTTTGAAAATAGGAGTGTTTGGTTTGGCGCTGGCTTTCACCACGCTTGGTTGCCAACAAGATGGCGTGAATACAGATTTAGTTAATAATCCGGAAACGGCTTCTGGTGAGGTCAATAAGGAAAATTTGCCGGTAATGACTTTTGACGAAGAGGTATTTGATTTCGGAGAAATTACTCAAGGAGAAGAAGTATTTCATTCATATAAGTTCAAGAATACTGGTAAATCTGATTTGATCATTACTTCTGCTGAAGGTTCATGTGGTTGCACTGTTCCTGTTTGGCCTAAAGAGCCTATTGCTCCAGGTGATGAGGGAGAGATCGAAGTAAAGTTTAATAGCCAAGGCAAGAAAAACGCACAACACAAGAAGGTTACTATTTTGGCAAATACCCATCCAAGTACCAATGTCATTGCACTTAAAGGCAATGTTATCGCACCAGAAAAAGAAGATAGTTAAATGGAGTTATTGTATACAATATTGATGGCCCCTCAAGGTCAAGAAGGAAATCCAGCAGTAAGTTTTATGTTTATTGGGGGATTCATTTTAGTGTTTTACTTTTTTATGATTCGCCCTCAACAAAAGAAGGCAAAGACTCAAAAGAGTTTTAGAAGTGATCTTAAAAAAGGAGATAAAATTGTCACCATAGGTGGAATTCATGGGAAAATAGTTGATGTCAAAGACAACACACTTACCGTTCAAATAGATGCCAATAGCAAACTTAAAATTGAAAAATCTGCTGTATCTATGGAAATGACAAAAGGAGTTGCGGCCACGAGTACCTCCACAGCAGAAGCGCTTCCAGCTAGTTAATTGTGCAAAAAAAACCTCTTTTGACTTCGAGGTTTGTGAAATTTAAACCAACTAGAGGACAATACATTTTTATTGGTTGTCTGATTCTCTCATTCTTTTTTTGGACATTAAACAAGTTATCTCAAACATATGTTGTTCAAAGAACTTATCCAGTTAGCTACACCAAAATAAAGGATAATCAAGTTTTCCTAAACAAACCGCCTAAGGAGTTAGATCTTGAGATTCAGGGTTATGGATTTAGCTTACTCATCGATCAATATAGAGACAAAAAGGACAGCATTAAAATTGATCTTTCCAAACTACCACTGAAGACATATGGCAATAAAAGTTTTGCTTATTCTAGCCCCAATGCCTTACTATTTAGTGCGAATCGCAAAATTTCAAGGAATGTTAAAGTGTTGAAAATTCTCAGTGACACACTTTTTTTTAGATTTGATTTGAGAGGAGAGAAGGTTGTTCCCATAAAATCCAATATCACGGCAAGGGTTCCTGCTGGATTTGCTATAAGGGATTCGAACAGCTTGAGTCCAAATTCAACTAAAATCTCGGGGCCAAAAAGCATTATTGATTCTATTCTCT
>JALEGO010000340.1 GCA_022763165.1 Flavobacteriales bacterium | reverse complement strand
TATTAACAGTATTGTAGAGTCTAGTGGACTTTGAGTGTATTTTAATAGCTCATGTATCTTTTTTACATTTTTTGCTTCTTTGATCACAACCAATTGACGATCCGACATCATGGGAAAGCGCTTGGCATTTTCAATGATTTGATCTGGAGTGAGATCTTGTCCATACAATACAACTTGATTGAAGCTTTTTTGATCCTCTTCAATCGCATGCTCTATGATGTGATCTGTTATTTTATTAATAAAATAAGGCTCATCTCCCATGAGTAAATAAACTGGCCTATACGTTCCAGCCTTCAATTCCTTTATGATTTCAGGATACTTCATATTAGATTAGAAGCGCAGATGTTTCACAGACCTCCCTTCGTTTTCTATTTCCTTCAGTGTTTTTATACCAATTTCAATTTGTTTGTCCACAAACTTTCTTGTGACTAGTTTGTCACTTTTACTGGTTTTTACGCCTTCTGGAATCATGGGTTGATCGGTTACCAGTAGCAATGCTCCTGTGGGAATTTTGTTCGCAAAACCAGCTGTGAAAATAGTGGCGGTTTCCATGTCAATGCCCATAGACCTGGTTAATCTTAATCGTTCTTTAAATTGATCATCATGTTCCCAAACTCTTCTGTTGGTTGTGAAAACGGTTCCTGTCCAATAGTCCATTTCAAAGTCTCTGATGATATGTGAGGCTGCTCTTTGAACGCTGAAAGCAGGAAGTGCTGGCACTTCTGGAGGTAAATAGTCATTGGAGGTTCCTTCTCCTCTTATTGCTGCAATAGGAAGAATGAAATCTCCAAGTTTATTTTTCTTTTTTAGTCCTCCGCATTTTCCAAGGAACAAGACTGCCTTTGGAGAAATAGCGCCAAGAAGATCCATTATGGTTGCTGCATTAGGACTTCCCATTCCAAAATTGATGATACTTATATTATCGGCTGTTGCACTGGGCATTGGTTTGTCGTCACCCTTAGCTTCTACGTTGTGTACTTTTGCGAAAATGTCAACATAGTTATTAAAATTTGTCAGTAGAATATATTGACCAAATTCTCTTAATTCCACTCCCGTGTATCTTGGAAGCCAGTTTTTGATGATGTCTTCTTTACTCTTCATACCTGTCAAAAGTATCAAACTTTGCTCATGCAATCCAATTGATCTTTATTTTTGATGAATGTTTCCCGAGTTAAACTTTACTCCTTGCACATTAAAGGTGAAATCTGAAGATGGTCATACGCATGTTTGGGGTTTAGTTAGGAACAGGTACTTAAAACTTACGAAGGAAGAGTGGGTAAGGCAGCACCTAATCAATCACTTACATCAAGTTAAGAAATTTCCACTGTCGCTGATGTCTGTAGAGCAAAAGACCGGCCATCAACAACGCGCTTTGCGAACTGATGTTATTGCGTACAACTCCGTAGGTATACCTTTGATTTTAGCTGAATGCAAAGCATTTGATGTTTCATTAAGTCAGGAGGTATTATCTCAAATTGCAAATTATAACAAGGATATTGGAGCACGGTATTTGCTGTTAACTAATGGCTTAGAACATTATGTGTTGACCTTGAATAGGTTAGAAGGTAAGTGGGAGTTTTTGAAAGATATTCCTGTTTATACAGAGGAGTAGATAGCCCGAATTCGATTGTAATATCCTTTAAACTTAGAACTTACAACTTTTGACTGAAGATCATTTAATAAAAAATGTAACCTTAGCCATCCTTTTAAGTATAAGAAGTTCGTATGGATAGACTTCTACTTACCCAACTTCTCATAGTCTTCAGTTTGATCGGATTTTCACAGAATAAAATCCCCTCTGATCAGCTTATGTTTCGAAATGAAGTTTTAAAACATCCACACCTTAATCCATTTTTGAAAGCTGATTTAGTTAATCAAACCGGCAATAAGACTTTGACGATTAAGGTTAAATCAAAGAATAATATCCCAGGCGCTAAGAATAGCTCGACTTCTAACTATCAAGAAATCACTGGAAACGCTAGCGACATTTTTCAGGTTATCCGAAGTGTTCATCCAGAAGAAATCATTTATGACCCTAGGGTAGGGCAAGTGTTGAATGACGAGGTACTTGATCATATCAATGCTAGCGAGGTTCATTCAGGTACAGGCGTTGCTCAAAGTAAGGGGAAAGGTGTTATTATGGGAATTATTGACACCGGAATTGAGTTAGCACATCCAGATTTTCAGGATTCACTTGGAAACTCACGAGTGATTGGTTATTGGAACCAGGATGATGTCTCAAATCCCGGTAAGGCGCCCTCTAAATTTGGATATGGCAGTGAATGGAGTGCAAACGAGATTAACAGTGGTCAGGCTGTTGTAAAAGCAGATCATCATGGAACACATGTTGCAGGAATAGCAGCGGGGAATGGACTTGCGACAGGAACGCATTTAGGAGTTGCTCCAGAGTCGGATATTGTTTTTGTACAATGGTTTACGAATGGTGGTCGTGACTGGAAGGGAACTGTCGCTGACGCTGTGCAGTACATTTTTGATTTCGCTGATTCTCAGGGTAAACCTTGTGTGATTAACATAAGTTTAGGTGCTTATTGGGGACCTCATGACGGTAGAGATCCAGCCGCCTTAAGAATTGATTCCATGTTGGATGCTAAGCCAGGAAGAGCCGTTATCTGTGCTGCAGGCAATTCTGGAGCAGGCTATAACTATCATGTAAGACATGATGTGGTAGGTGATACAGCATTTTCATGGTTTGAATTCATTCAAGCTGCAGGTTATGATTTAGACTTGAGTGGAGTTGCTGATTCGGGTGTTTTCTTCGAATCATGGTCTGATACTGCGGATTATAAGAATTTAAAATTCTCTTTCGGAGCAGATGATTTGACAGGTACAGGAAAGTATAGAGGAAGCACCAGTTTTAAAACTTTCAATCCAGGATGGAACTATGATACTTTATACAGTTTATCAGGAAACCGATTGGCTACTGTCCAAGTTTTTCTGCAACTTCAAGGAGATAGATATTGGATGTTTGTTGGAATGCCCTCACCAGATTCTGCACAGTACACTTATAGATTAACGAGTGCTGGTTCTGGAAAATTGGATATTTGGTCTTGTCCTTCCTTTACAAGTTCATCTAGAATGATCATGGATGATTCTATGAAAGCAATTGTTTCATATCCTGGAATTGATCATTTAGTCATTCCAGATTCCAATTATAAAATAGTTGATAGTTGGGCCTGTTCACCAAAAGTTATTACTGTTGGGAATTATGTGAATAAGAGTACCTATGTAGATTTTGCTGGACAGGTACAAACCTTTCCAGAGACCGTGGGAGAGATTTTTGTTTCCTCAAGTAGCGGTCCTACAAGAGATGACAGAATCAAGCCTGAT
>JALEGO010000339.1 GCA_022763165.1 Flavobacteriales bacterium | reverse complement strand
TGCACTGCATTACATGTTAAATGATAAAGTTGAATTAATTGGGGCCTCAAGCTACTCAAATGGAACAACCGTATATCAAGGGGACAATAGATTTAGCTTAAAAGATATCCAGTTTTTCCAACATAGAATTGAGTTGAGACAAAAGGATAAGTTTTTTATCAGATCTTATATGACTCATGAAGATGCTGGCAATTCTTACGATGCAGTCGCCACAGCTCTAATTCTTCAAAACAGTGCAAAATCCGATGTACGTTGGAGTACTGATTATATTAATGCATGGACCATCAATATAAATCCTAAGGTCAGAGCTTTGGAAGGGTATCCTAATGATTGGAATCCATTACAAGGACCATTTCCTTTTGCAACAGTAGATTCCATATTGAATTCCGTTCCTGACTCGCTTTTTGCTTGGCATTCTGAGGCCCGGGAAATCGCTAATGAACCAACTCCTTTTTTCACAAATACTTTACAACGTTTTGAGCCAGGAACTCCAGAGTTCGATTCAGCCTTCAAATCAATCGTAGCAAAAAAATCTTTCTTGGAAGGAGGTTCTGGATTCTATGATAAATCCGCTTTGTATCATGTGCATGGCGAATATAAGTTTTCTCCATTTTTGGAGAATGCTATACCTCTTGAAGTAACCGTTGGAGCGAACGGTAGAATGTACACACCTAGATCTAATGGAACTATTTTCAATGAGGCACCAATTTATGATACTATCTATAGTGATACTACTTTCACTGTGGACACATCCTTTACTCAAATAAGGAATATCGAATTTGGAGCATATATAGGTTTAGGGCAAAAGTTTATGGATGATAAGTTGAAAGTAAATGGTACACTCAGAATGGATAAAAATCAAAATTTTGACTATTTATTCTCTCCTGCAATTTCAGCTGTATATGTGCATCAAAACAATCACACTTTCAGAGTATCTGGATCATCTGCGATTAGAAACCCAACTCTTGCAGATCAATACTTGAACTATAATGTGGGTAGAGCAATACTTGCCGGTAATATTACTGGGTTTGACTCCTTGGTTACTCCAGAGTCTTTAACGAATTATTTCAATACAACAAACCTTGACACTGATACGCTAGAGTATTTTAATTTGGACCCCGTTCGACCTGAAAAGGTAAAATCTTTTGAGCTGGGGTATAGAGGCACCTTGCTCGAGAAGCTATATTTGGATGCGAGTTATTATTTTGCTTATTACACTGATTTCATCGGTTATACGATTGGGGTAGAGACAGAATTTGATACTGTTTTTACGAATAGACTCGTTAGGGCACAAGCCTACAGAGTTGCGTCTAATGCGCAGTCAAGTGTTACCACGCAAGGATTTACAATTGGCTTAAACTATTACTTGAATCCCAAATACATGATAGCTGGAAATTATTCTTGGAATAGATTGAATCTGGCTGGTACTAATGATCCTATTATCCCTGCATATAATACTCCAGAGCATAAGTTTAACGTTTCATTATCAGGTAGAGACATTGAGGTTGGAAAGATGAAAAACTGGGGTTTTGGTGTCAATTACAAATGGATAGAAGGATTTTTGTTTGAAGGATCTCCCCAATTTACGGGCTTTGTGCCTTCGTATGACATGGTTGATGCTCAAATAAATTATAAATTACCTAAACTGAAATCCACATTGAAAATGGGTGCCTCCAATTTATTTGGAATCCTTCCATTATTTGATGATGCTTACAATGATTTTGGTGAAAAGGTAGATCAAGCTTTCAACAATAAACGACTTCAGGTTTATGGAGGACCATTTGTTGGAAGAATGGCGTATTTCTCAATACTGGTCGAAATTTGATTCCATTTCTTTGATTTAAAAAAGAATTGGAAAAAACTCTTACTAGCTATTTCATAATATCCCTATTGTGAGTATATTTACTATAGCGTTTTACCTATTAGAAATCAACTCAATTGTCAACGTTAATCAAGGAAAGCCTAAATGAAGAACTGAAAAGATTTTTTGGTTTCGATAATTTTAAGGGCAAGCAGGAACAAATAATTCAGAACCTTTTAGAAGGTAACGATACTTTCGTAATTATGCCGACCGGTGGAGGCAAGTCACTGTGCTATCAATTACCGGCCTTGATGATGACGGGCACAGCAATTATCGTAAGTCCCTTGATAGCTCTAATGAAAAATCAAGTGGATGCTATAAGGAATTATAGTTCAGACGAAAAGATTGCTCATTTCCTCAACTCATCCTTAAACAAAAGTGATGCCAATCGCGTTAAGCAAGATGTAAAAACAGGTCAAACTAAGTTGCTTTACGTTGCTCCTGAGTCTCTTACAAAGCAAGAGAATATTGATTTTCTCAAGAGTATTAAAATATCTCTGGTCGCTGTGGATGAGGCGCACTGTATTTCAGAATGGGGACATGATTTTAGGCCTGAATATCGGAGAATAAAAGAGATGGTTAATTCTATAAGCCAGAAGATTCCCTTAATAGCATTGACGGCTACGGCAACACCAAAAGTTCAGTCTGATATTCAGAAGAATCTTGGTATGAATGATGCTAAGGTATTCAAGGACTCTTTTAACAGGAGTAATCTCTATTACGGTATCCAGCCAAAGACTAATGTCGCCAAAGAGATAATCAAGTTTATCAAGAGCAATCCAAATAAATCAGGAATAGTTTATTGCTTGAGTCGCAAGAAAGTGGAAGAAATTGCAGAACTGCTTCAAGTAAATGGGATTAAAGCTTTGCCGTATCACGCTGGAATGGATGCCAATACCAGAGCTGCCAATCAAGATAAATTCTTGATGGAAGATGTTGATGTGATTGTTGCAACAATTGCGTTTGGTATGGGAATCGACAAACCTGATGTTCGATTTGTGATACATCATGACATACCGAAAAGCATAGAAAGTTATTACCAAGAAACGGGTCGGGCCGGAAGAGATGGGGGCGAGGGTGTATGTCTTACTTTCTACAGATATAAGGATATAGAGAAGCTTGAAAAGTTTCTTTCCGGAAAACCTATAAATGAACAGGAAATAGGAAGGCAATTACTCCTTGAAATGATTTCTTATGCCGAGACTTCTAGTTGTCGAAGACAATTTATTCTGAAGTACTTTGGTGAGGAATATAATCAGGAAAATTGCTCTCAAAACTGCGATAATTGTAAATATCCAAGGGAGCAGTTCGAAGCCAAAGAACAAGTCTTGGTATTGTTGAATGTCATTCTTGAACTTAATAATAAGTTTAAAACAAAATATATTATCAATTATCTTCTAGGGAAGTTTACAACCGGAATAGAGTCCTATGGTCATCAGAAAAATGACTCTTTTGGAGTGGGTAAAGAACATGATGATAAGTTTTGGAGTGCCATCATAAGGCAATGTTGGGTTGCTGGATTTATTCAAAAAGAAATTGAAAATTATGGCATTCTCAAATTAACCAAAAAGGGGAAGAAGTTTATTGAATCTCCATACTCATTTGAACTGGCTAAGGATCGTGAATATCCTGATGCAGACGATGAAAGCATTGTAACGAATGTGCGTAGCTCAGATGTTTCTACAGATGAGAATCTTTTTAAAATGTTGAAGGACTTAACAAAGAATATAGCCAAAGAAAAAGGTTTGCCGCCTTATGTTATCTTTCAGGAGCCCTCTTTACATGATATGGCGACACAGTACCCCATTTGCTCTGAAGAGTTGACAAATATTGTAGGTGTTGGTCAAGGAAAGGCTGCTAAATTTGGAAAGCCTTTCTTGGAGTTGATAAAAAAGTACGTTGAGGACAACAATATTGAGCGTCCATTAGATATGGTTGTGAAAAGCGTTGTAAACAAATCAGGCCAAAAGGTATTCATCATTCAATGTATTGATAGAAAAATGCCTTTAGAAGATATCGGAAAGGCCAAAGGTCTGCAATTAGGAGAAGTAATTACGCAACTTGAGAATATTGTCGAAAGTGGCACAAAAGTAAACCTTGAATACTATTTGAACGATCTTTTGGATCCCGACTATCAGCAGGAAATCATTGATTACTTTTTAGAATCTGAAACGGATTGTGTGCAAGAAGCGATCGAGGAATTTGGTGCAGATACATATTCGGAAGAAGAGATTCGCTTGGTACGAATAAAATTTCTTTCTGAGTTTGCCAATTGATTTCAGTGACGCCTGTTAATTGCTACATGCTGATTTTTCATTAATTCTATAAAGGGAACGAATAATTCAATGTCTTCAGTCGCTGCTCTCCATTTATAGCTTGCGTTTATACCGTCATAGCTGATCCCAAACTCCCAACTTGAAGAATCAAGAATTATGGCATTTCTCTTTTCTACAGTCAGTGGCAATTCATTACGATGTAAATCAATGAACAATTCTCCAAGGCTTTCGATATCAGAATCAACTAGACGTTTTGTTTCGGTTATGATTCTCAATCTATTTAAATTGTAAATACCATTGTCCCAACGGCCGAAATCATATTCCGTATCCCATTGTCTAAAACTTGAATAAATCTTTTCGTTCGAGCCTTTTATGAGTATAATTTTAAACGGAAATCCGGCAATCAAAGGAATCTCAGAAAAGTGAGCTATTACTTTCTCATTTGATCGTAAATCAAAATTGTTTATTTCCAATTCTGCTGCTTTTCTAAGTTCATCGATACTGTTTGAAATTCTTTCCATTACCAATTATTGATCAATAAAAAAACCCTTAGATCGCTCTAAGGGTATATTTCTTTTCAAGAAGACGTCAAAAATTAATCCTTCTTCTTGTCAGTCTTGCTTTTCTGTTCTTTGTTATCCTTGGTTTGCTTGCCCTTTTGAACTTTAATAACAATATCTTTCTTTCTTTTATCGAAAGTCACATTGATTTCATTTCCTTCTTCGAAATCACCATTGATAATTTGTTCTGCAAGAGAGTCTTCTAAGTACTTTTGGATTGCTCTTTTCAGAGGTCTAGCACCGTAAAGCTCATCATAACCCTTTTCGGCAATAAAATCCTTTGCATCTGTAGACAGCTTTATGCTGTATCCTAAATCCTCAACTCTCTTATAAAGGTGTCTTAGTTCAATATCGATAATCTTGTGGATATGCTCTCTTTTCAAAGACTCAAACATAACTACATCATCGATTCTATTTAGAAATTCTGGAGCAAATGCTTTTTTCAAGGCCTTTTCAATAACTCCTTTAGCGTTGTCACCAGCAGCTTCTTCTCTAGCAGAAGTTCCAAAACCAACACCCTGTCCAAAAGTTTGAAGTTGTCTAGCTCCAATGTTAGAGGTCATGATAATAATAGTGTTCTTGAAATCAATTTTCCTTCCAAGGCTATCAGTAATAATCCCGTCATCTAATGCCTGAAGCAATAAGTTGAATACATCCGGGTGGGCTTTTTCAATTTCATCTAAGAGAACCACTGAATAAGGTTTCCTTCTTACCTTTTCAGTCAATTGTCCACCTTCTTCATAACCAACATATCCGGGAGGCGCTCCAATAAGTCTTGAAACCGCAAATTTCTCCATGTATTCACTCATATCAATTCTGATAAGAGCATCGTCTTTATCGAAAAGAAACTTCGATAATTCTTTAGCTAGGTGTGTTTTTCCAACTCCAGTAGGTCCCAAAAAGATGAATGAGCCAATGGGTTTATTGGGGTCTTTCAAACCGGCACGATTTCTTTGGATGGCTTTAACAACCTTCTGAATTGCTTTATCCTGACCAATAATTTTATTTTGAAGATCTTCTGCCATTCCCTTAAGCTTGGAACTTTCGTTCTGAGCAATTCTTTGTGTAGGAACCCCAGTCATCATAGCAACAACTTCGGCAACATTATCTTCACTTACAATTTCTCTATGACTTTTGGTTTCTTCTTCCCACTTCGTCTTTTCAGCTTCTAGCTTTTCGAGTAGTTGTCTCTCAGTATCGCGCAATCTTGCTGCCTCTTCATACTTTTGACTTCGAACAACCCTGTTCTTTTCCTCCTTAATCTTTTCAATTTCTTCCTCAATATCTATGATTTTCTTTGGAACCTTGATATTAGTGATATGGACTCTCGAACCTGCTTCATCTAAAGCATCAATTGCTTTATCTGGAAGATGACGATCGCTTATATATCTATTCGTCAGCTCAACACATGCTTCGATAGCATCATCCGTGTATCGAACATTGTGATGATCTTCGTAACGCTCTTTGATATTGTTCAGAATTTGAACGGTCTCTTCAGTGGAAGTTGGTTCTACCAGGACTTTCTGGAATCTTCTTTCGAGCGCTCCATCTTTTTCAATATACTGTCTGTATTCATCTAATGTTGTAGCACCAATACATTGAATTTCACCGCGAGCAAGTGCTGGTTTAAACATGTTACTGGCATCCAAAGATCCTGATGCACCGCCTGCTCCAATTATGGTATGAATTTCATCAATGAACAATATAATATCTGGAGATTTTTCCAGTTCATTCATCACAGCTTTCATTCTTTCCTCAAATTGCCCTCGGTATTTTGTACCAGCAACCAAAGAAGCAAGATCAAGCGTAATGATTCTTTTATTGAACAACACTCTTGAAACCTTTTTCTGGACAATCCTAAGCGCCAAACCTTCTGCTATTGCAGACTTACCGACACCTGGTTCACCAATCAAAATCGGGTTATTCTTTTTTCTTCTACTTAAGACTTGACTG
>JALEGO010000338.1 GCA_022763165.1 Flavobacteriales bacterium | reverse complement strand
GTGCATCTAGCAAAAATGAGCAGCCGAACCCTGAAAGGATCATTGGCACTTCTTTTCTAAGAGAAGGAAAACTAGAAAGCAAATTTTGTGTATTTGCACCAGAAGCTAGAACAATCTGGCTTGCCGAAAAAGCATTATTATCCTCTGTGAAAGCGGTAAATAAATTACTTCTGTTATCAATTTTTATAACCCTACCCTGCTTATAAATAATATCACTGTGATTAATGGCAGCCATTCGTAACGCACCCATTAGAACAGCCGAGTCAACAAAACCTTCTTCCGGCAAATACACTGCCCTTAGTGGCCGACAATCATCCAAAGGATTTAACCCTTCTATCTGCAAAGGATCTACTTCTTGATATGGTTCTTTATGAGCATGTAAAGACGAGAGGATTGCTTGGAAGTTCTTATTATCACTCTTCCCTGATTGGCTATTTAGTAATATATGAGTGCCATAATTAATTTTTAGGTGATTAGTCTTCGAGGTAAGCTGGTTGATAGTTTCAATCCATTGAGGCCACAAACCTTTAGCTTGCTTAGCAATATCTAGCCAGTACCTACCATGTTTTGATTTTAGAGTTAAATCAGTTACTTCACCAAAACAACCTAGCATAGCTCCAGCTGCCAAGCTTGAAGATGACTCTACCCCTGACTTGTTTTCACCTATAATCGTTATACGAATATCTTGTTGCTCATTAGTCAATGCTAAAGCAACAGAAATGCCAAGAATGCCATCACCAATAATAAGTACATCTGTCTTACTCATGGCTACCTCCCGGCGTGGAGTATACTACTATAGGGATATTAAGTTCCAATAACGATGCTAATAAATTGATTCTATAAATACTTAGCATTTAAACTAGAATACGGCACTACTATTTAAGAATACGAAAATGTACATCTTCCATGTGATTTCAAAATATGTAAGTGATGAAGCAAAAGATGCAGAAACAAGGATGATTCCCTTTGCAATATTTGGTTTGATTGCGTATGTGGCTTTCTTCTTTTTAAATAAGTATTTGTTTTTGCCCTCAGGCTCCTATGACTCTATGCTATTAAGAATTTCAATTGCAATTACATGCTTAATTTTAGCTCTCAAAAACTATTGGCCAATGTGGTTAAAACCATTACTACCTTACTATTGGATTCTAACAATTCTATATGTATTTCCCTTTTTTATTACATTCGTGACAATGAAAAATAATATTTCATCGGCATGGATACTTAATGAATTATCAATTTTTATTTTAATGATGCTTCTTTTAAACTGGATCATCTACTCATTTACATTAATCGCAGGCATCGCACTCGCTTATTTTGCATACAATATAACATCATCTACTCCTTTAACATTTGCACCAGGAAATCTAAATCCAATGGACTTAATTAACACACTTGGCATATCAATAATCATGGGGCTTATATTTTCCCATAAGAAAAATGTTATTGAGCACAGAAAGATTGGTACCTTACAGTCCTTAGCTGCAAGTATAGCCCATGAACTACGAACCCCATTATTAGCAATTAGAATGGGGGCAGAAAACATATGCGAATTATCCAGAAGAGATTCTAAGCAATCACACATATCTAACAAAGATTCATATAAACGAGTCGAGCTAGATGAAATAGCATCAATTACTAAAAATATACATGAAGAAACGAGTCAAGCTAATATATTTATCGACATGTTACTTAATAATGTCAACCAAACAACCGTTGACAATAAGAATTTCATGAAACGAGACATAGGCTCTATTATTAAAGACTCGATTAATCGCTACCCCTTAACCGAGAAAGAGCGCAAGCTTATTACTTATGAAGAAAATCAAACAAAAATATTTGCAAATACTGATTCATTACTCATGACTCACGTATTTTTCAATTTACTTAAAAATGCAATTTTCTATATTAAAGCATCGAGAAAAGGGGAAATTATAATTTGGCATGAAACCACAAAAAACCAGAATATTATTCACTTTAAGGATACTGGTAGTGGAATCAAAAAAGAAGATTTACCTCATATATTTGATAGCTTTTACTCTAAAACAAGACATGGAACAGGCATCGGATTATCGTATTGTCGACTCATAATAAGAGCGTCTGGAGGTGAAATTACCTGCCATTCGAAACATGGAGAATTCACCGAATTTATTATTTCTTTCCCGCGAGGGAATTAGGAATAGATATATCAATATGCTATATTAATTTTACATGGAGGATTTATTATGAATATTAAAACTATTCCTTGTAATTTTTACCCCACCACAACTTTATTTGTGGATGATGATGAACGCTTCTTGAATTTAATTTCCTTAATGTTTAAAAATAAAATTCCATTCAAAACTTATGATGATCCCATTAAAGCACGTGACAAAATTCTTTCTAAAAAAGATAAAAATTCAAATGAATCTTTTTCCATTGGCGAACAAGGTAAAAAAAATCATGAATCTCTAGACATTAATATTCAAGAATTTCATAAAAAAATCTATGACAAATCTCGCTTTGATGAGGTATCAACTCTTGTCATTGACTACTCAATGCCTCAATGCAATGGTATTGAGGTTTGTGAGGGAATATCCGAAATCCCTTGTAAGAAGATCCTTCTTACCGGAGAAGCCGATGAAAAAATTGCTGTAAAAGCATTCAATGACGGAGTGATTGATTACTTTATTCGCAAAAGTGAAATAACGAGCTCAACTCAGTTATTAGAAAAAATACAAGAACTACAAACCCTTTACATGCTCGAAAAATACTCTGTTGTTATGGCAGCACTAACTAAAGCCAGACAACACGCTTCAGTGTTTAATGACAATAGATTTTTAGATATGTTTCACCAGCTGTGCAATCAACACAAGATCATTGAATACTACATATCAGACTCTAGCGGCAGCTTACTTTTACTAAACAAACATGGCAATGCCTCTAAACTTGTCATTCGCAATGATGAGGATATGCAATCAGTTTATGAATTTGTTGAAGATAATAAAGATCAAATTTCCAAAGAAACACTTTCCTCAATCAAAGAAAGGAAGTCAATTCTATACACAGGGGAAAAAGATTATTATTCTATTGACCCAAAAGATTGGGCAACCCATCTTTATGAAGCAAACATAATTCAAGATAAAAAAGTCTATTGGTCCTATGTTAAAAATGACCAGGACTATATTGATGAAAAGCGTCTTTTTCCATTTGAAAAATATTTATCACAACAAAGTTAGCAGCTAGAAACCAAAAATGGTTAAAGTGTTTTAACCCAAGTACCAAAAGCTAAAGATTGCGCCTGAAGCTACTGAAGTCATACTGTCAAAGTTCAGCTGAAAAAGATACT
>JALEGO010000337.1 GCA_022763165.1 Flavobacteriales bacterium | reverse complement strand
GCTTCTTGATCATATTGTCCCTGATCTTCTTCAGTATGATCAAAAATTCGTCCACGGCAAAAAGGGTAGCCCAAAAAATCAAGATAACCTCCGCAAGCTCCTGCGTATTCAAAAAAAGCCTTTTCATGAAAGCTTAAAATTTTTGGTTGACAGGCTGCTACTTCCTTATTTTCATCCAAATATACCAGGCAGTTTTCTAGCCAGTTTTCTGAAACTTCGATATCTGAATTTAACAGAACGTAATACTCCGAGTCGATTTGCTTGAGTGCCTGATTGTAGCCCTCAGCAAAACCATAATTCTGATCAAGTTGAATGATCTGAATATCTGGGTAGTTTTTTTTTAGAAATGATACAGAGTCGTCTGAAGAATCATTATCCGCGACAATAATCTGATGTGAACTGTGCTGTACTACAGAAGGTAAAAACTGTTCTAAGTATTTTACTCCGTTCCAATTTAATATAACAATGGCACATTTCACTTTAAACCTAAGAAACAAAAAAAGCCTCCTAAGAGGCTAAGTTCTGCGGAGAGTGAGGGATTCGAACCCCCGGAGGTATTACCCTCAATAGTTTTCAAGACTACCGCAATCGACCACTCTGCCAACTCTCCGACACAAAAGTAGTCAAATGCTTGAATATGCAAAACAGCGATCAAAATTTTTCTTTCGACATATTGAAAACGGTGGCTGAAATGAATTTAATATTCGGTACGTGTTAAGACGATCTAAATGCTTGACTATGATTATACTGTTCAATTTTATTAACAATTTTTTAACCAAATTTTATTCGGATGCCCTTTTAAAAATATAGGTTAAGCCAGTATTTATTCTTTATTTCTTGAATAATCCGAATTATAAAATAGCAAAATATTTATTCAGGAAATCTGATTTTATTTTTTCGAAAATGGTTGAAATAAAGTTTTGAATAATTCGAGTTCGATCATTACTTTTGCGCGCATGTATCAAAACACCCAAAGAACTATGAACCTAAATTTTACTAAATTTTTTGCTTTACTGATTGGCACAGCAATGAGCGTTGCGACAATGGCTCAGCCCTGTTCAAATCTATTCTTCTCTGAATATGTTGAAGGAACTTCAGGATTGGACAAAGCTGTTGAGATATACAATGCTTCGAACCAACCAATTGACTTAGCTGAAATCTCTGTTAGAAGATATTCAAATGGAAATACTGGAACTGGCGCAGTGATTGCTCTATCCGGAATACTTCAGCCCTATGAGACATTTGTCATTGCAAATGGTGGTGCTGATACATCGATTGCTAATCATGCGGATCTTCTTAGTGGCTCATTGAGTTTCAATGGTAATGATGCGCTGGCGCTTATCAACGACACTACAGGTGATACATTAGATATTTTTGGAGTCATTGGACAAGATCCAACGGCAGTATTGGGCTGGACAGATCCATTAGGAAACAACTGGAGTGCGGATATTACTCTAAGAAGGAAATTTAACATTGAAGAAGGTGTTTATTCAAACCCAGCGAATTTTGACCCATCGATGGAGTGGGATTCGATTGGAGTTGATGTTTTTGGCGGTTTAGGTACACATGACAATTCTTGTCAAAACACTTTTTCTTTTGGTCCATGTCAGAATCCATTCTTCTCTGAGTATGTTGATGGGTCGATTCAAAACAAAGCTCTAGAAATCTACAATCCAACTTCTGATACAGTTTGGTTGGACTCTATGGATGTACAAATTTTTAATAACGGCTCATCGGTGCCGGTAAATTCAATTTCCTTAGATACTCATTTTATCCCACCATTTGGAAAATTTGTTTTGGTTCATGATGTAGCAGATGCCTCTTTATTAGCTACTGCTTCTATGGTTCATCCAGATGTTGAGTTTGATGGTAATGATGCGATAGCCTTAACAAAGGATAATAATATCTTAGACTTGATAGGTGAAATTGGTATTGATCCTGGTGCAAATGGTTGGTTAAGTTCTAACGGAACGATTTGGACAACTGACAACACGCTTAAAAGACACTTTCAAATAGATATGGGTCAAAATAGCGCTAGCCCATTTATTCCTGACATGGAATGGGATTCTTTGGGTTTGGATTCAATAGGAGATTTGGGATTCCATGAAAATGTTTGTGTGCCAGTTCCTGGAGGACCTTGTACATGGCCATTTTTCTCCGAGTATATTGAAGGTACCTCATTCAATAAAGCTATAGAGCTATTTAATCCTTCACCAGATACTTTGTGGTTGGATTCTTTTGAAATTGACATTTATAATAACGGAGGAACAACTCCTACTTCTACTATTTCGCTTATTGGACATTTCATAGAGCCTCATGAGACTTTCGTAATCGCTCATGGAAGCGCAGATCCAAACATTGTCAACCTTGCAGATCTAACCTTCTCAATTGGTTTCAACGGAAATGATGCAATTGCGCTTATGTTAGATGATACGGTGTATGTTGATATCATTGGTAAAATTGGTGAAGACCCAGGAAGCGGTTGGATAGGAAGTTCAAACGGACAAGTATGGACTCAGGATTTTACTTTGGTAAGACAATTTCAAGTCGATAAAGGACAAGGTGATACTAGTCTAATTACTTTCGATCCATCAATCGAATGGGATCAAATGCCAATTGATGATTTTTCTGATCTCGGAAAACACAGTAATGTTTGTTCTGATACCTGCAATGTTATTGTAAACTTTACAGTGTGGGATGAGACCGCTCCAGGAAAAAATGATGGACAGATTCAATCTTTTCCTTTAAATGGTGTGGCTCCTTTTTCTTTTTTATGGACCACTGGAGATACAACATTAAATTTGGATAGCTTAGCTCCTGGTAATTATGGCGTGACTGTTACTGATGCTACAGGTTGCGTTAAGGTAGATTCATTTGTGATTAATCCTGCCAACTGTCTGCTTACAGTTTCTGGCAATACAACTGATGCAAGTGATAGCTCAGTCGCGGATGGTACAGTATCGATATTTGTAAACAATTTTGTTGGACCCTTTACAATTTCATGGAATAATGGTGACACTACTTTGTTTGTTGACTCACTGGCTTGGGGAACTTACACGGTTACAGTTACTGATAGTGCTGGTTGCCAAGTATCGGATACGTTTGAAGTAGGAGTGGAGAGTAATTGCATTCTCTTCATTGATTCAATCAATATAATTAACAATTTATGTGCAGATGATACCTTGGGTCAAATAGATGTATTTGCAACACACATAGACTCTATCCTTTACATTCAGGATTTCCAAGGAGGTATTCCAAATGACTTTACAATCTGGAATTTTGATAGCTTAACACCATCTACATCGGTTGCATTTGTTAATGATGCATGGGTGAGCATCGAAGATCCAAACTTTCCAGGTTCTGGTGATTCAATTGCCGTAAGTACTTCTTGGTATCAGGAAACACCTTCAATTGCGAACGATTGGATGGTGACTCCACCTATTACTTTAACGAATAATAATATTCTTAGATGGTTGGCAAGTGCTTCCTCTGCTACTTGGCCAGATGGTTACGAAGTGAGAATTTCAACTACAACACCTGATACTAATGCATTCTTTTCTAATCCTGCGATTTTTGCTGTTCCGGCTGAAAATGCGTTTTGGACTGAGCACATTATTGATATCAGTGCTTATGCAGGTCAAACAGTCTATTTCGCTTTTAGAAATAATTCCAACTTCCAGGAACTTCTTTATATTGATGAGATTGTTGTTGCTCAAAAATCACTTACAAGCATTACTTACAATTGGTCTAATGGCGATACAACAAGTCAAATTGGAAACTTAGCAACAGGAACTTATAATTTACAAATTTCAGCTGGTAACGGTTGTACTCTAGATACTAACATTACTATTGATTCTCCGGACTCACTTTGGATTAATTTCACAGTTCAAGATGAGACTCCTTCTGGTGCTTCCAATGGCGCGATTTCAGCTGCAGCTAATGGAGGAGTGGGACCTTATCAATATCTATGGTTCAACAATGATACTACTCAAACGGTATCTGGTCTAAGTCAAGGTTGGTACTCATTACTTATAAGTGATGCGAATAATTGCTTGTTCCTTGATTCGGCTTTTGTTGATACTGCTGATGCATGCGATCTTTTAGATGTTCAAGCGTGGAGTACACCTCAAATCGTTCCAGGCCAGGCTGATGGCTCTGCTTGGGCCCAGGGAACAATCTCTTCGATTTTTGAAGATTTCAATTTTATACTCGACTCTTCAGTTTTCGCTGGAATCGAAGGAGCAAATCAAAATGCTGATTGTGGCGCTATATCTGGTTTGGCCTTACATTTTGATGGTGATACAGCTAGATACCTAGAAACAATAGATTTGAACACTTCGCTTGGTGGAGTACTAGAGTTTGGTCTTACAATTGGAGATGGTGTTGCTCCTTGCGATGGAGCTGAAGCTGGTGAGGATGTCATTCTTGAGTTCTCAACCAACTCAGGCGCAACATGGGACACCTTGAATATATATGATGAGTCTGCATTTGGAGGAGTTTGGATTGATGTCCAAGAGCAACTACCTAGTAATGCTCAAACTTCAAGTACAAGATTTAGATGGTCGCAATTAGCCTGGACCGGTTCTGGTTTCGATAATTGGGCTTTGGACGACATTGAATTAAAATTAAACAACCCATTAATTACATATGCTTGGTCTAACGGAGCAACAGGTGATAGCATTACTGGTTTAGCTCCAGGAACATATGTTGTTACAGCTACAGATGGAAATTGTACCGCAGTTGACACTGTTGAAGTGGATCCATTCACTTGTAATGTCAATATTTCTTTTGCGGTCGTTCATGAGCAAAGTGTTGGCGCTAATGATGGTCAAGCAACTGCTCAACTTAACAATGGTTTTGGATCTGTAACATATAATTGGTCTAATGGTCAGACAGGAGCTATAGCGACTGGGTTGGCTCCAGGCATTTACCAAGTTTGGGCTTCTGATACAGCTGGTTGCGTTGATTCAGCCGAAGTGGAGATTCTTCCTGTATTGTGCAGCTTTAACCTAGACAGTATTAT
>JALEGO010000336.1 GCA_022763165.1 Flavobacteriales bacterium | reverse complement strand
GTTTAAAATTTAAACCAATTACACATATAAACTATTTTAAAAATGGCTAAAGATATCGAATTCGATTTAGAGGCTAGAGACAGATTAAAGAAAGGAGTAGATGCTCTTGCTAATGCTGTTAAAGTAACTCTTGGTCCAAAAGGAAGAAATGTTGTTATCGACAAAAAGTTCGGTGCTCCAAATATTACAAAAGACGGTGTGACCGTTGCTAAGGAAGTTGAATTGAAAGATGCAATTGAGAACATGGGTGCTCAAATGCTTAAAGAAGTTGCTTCTAAAACTAATGATGCTGCTGGTGATGGTACTACTACCGCTACAGTTCTTGCTCAAGCAATTGTTACTACTGGTCTTAAGAACGTTGCTGCTGGTGCAAATCCAATGGATTTGAAAAGAGGTATTGACAAGGCAGTAGAAACCGTTATTGCTAACTTGAAGTCTCAGTCACAGGATGTTGGCAATGACAATGAAAAAATCAAGCAAGTTGGTACGATTTCAGCTAACAATGATGAAGCAATCGGTTCTTTAATTGCTGAAGCAATGGCTGAAGTGAAGAAAGAAGGTGTTATTACAGTTGAAGAAGCAAAAGGTACTGAAACTACTGTTGAGTTAGTTAAAGGTATGCAGTTTGACAGAGGATACCTTTCTCCATACTTTGTTACTAATGCTGACAAGATGGAAGCGGAATTAGAGAGTCCATATATCTTGATATATGACAAGAAGATTTCTACTATGAAAGATCTTCTTCCAATTCTTGAAAAGACAGCTCAAACTGGAAAGCCACTATTGATCATCGCTGAAGATGTTGATGGTGAGGCTTTAGCAACACTTGTTGTAAACAAGTTGAGAGGTTCTTTGAAAATTGCTGCTGTTAAGGCTCCTGGATTTGGAGATAGAAGAAAAGCTATGTTGGAAGACATCGCTATCCTTACTGGAGGCACTGTAGTATCTGAAGAAAGAGGATTCAAATTGGAAAACGCTGATCTTACTTATTTAGGCCAAGCAGAAACTGTTACAATTGACAAGGACAACACAACTGTTGTTAACGGTGTTGGTAAAGAAGATGATATTACTGCTAGAGTAAATCAAATAAAAGCTCAAATTGAAGCAACTACTTCTGATTATGATAGAGAAAAGCTTCAAGAAAGACTAGCTAAATTGGCTGGCGGAGTTGCTGTTCTTTATGTAGGTGCTGCTACTGAAGTTGAAATGAAAGAAAAGAAAGACAGAGTTGATGATGCGCTTCACGCAACTAGAGCTGCTGTTGAAGAAGGTATCGTTCCTGGTGGAGGTACTGCTTTCATTAGAGCTATCAGTTCTTTAGACAACGTTAAAGTTGAAAATGAAGATCAAGCTACGGGTGTTGAGATCGTGAAAAGAGCCTTAGAAGAGCCTTTGAGACAGATTTCTTCAAATGCTGGAATCGAAGGATCAATCGTTGTTCAAAAAGTAAAAGAAGGCAAAGACGATTGGGGATACAATGCACGAACAAACGAGTATACAAATATGCTTGAAGCAGGTGTTATTGATCCTACAAAAGTTACTAGAGTTGCTTTAGAAAATGCAGCTTCTATTGCTGGATTACTTCTTACTACTGAGTGTGTTTTAGCTGATGAGCCAGAAGAAGCTGGTGCTCCAGCAATGCCTCCTATGGGTGGTGGCATGCCAGGCATGATGTAATCAGAACTTTGTTCAAAATTATATTTAAGAAGCCCCTTTTTTGGGGCTTCTTTCATTTTTACCTGATTCGAGTTAATTTTATCGAATGCAGAATTGGATCAATTTCCCAAAGACGATGGTCTTCCTACCACTCAGTCTTTGTTTAATTTGGTTCTTCATAATACAAAACAATCAACCAGAGGCCCATTTATCCCCTGATTCGCAAGAGTATTTATACTTGGCGCATAATATTGTTCATCATCAAGAATTCAGTATGGGCAAACATGGAACTGAAAGTTTCATCCCTGATTTGAGTCGCACACCCATATACCCTCTTTTTCTAAGCCCATTCTTATTGCTCCCTAGCCATTGGCAGATTCAAGCCATTATCTTAACTCAAATAATACTTTTTGGATTTACGATAGTGCTTTTTCACAAATCAATGGGTCTTCTTAATTTTGATGCACGAACTAACAAGTGGACCACTACTCTTTTTGGTATATCACCAGTTTTTATTGTCTTTACCAATGAAGTTTTATCAGAAAGCCTTTATATCTTCCTTCTTGTCTGTGGTTTTTACTATTTTCTAAAATACCTAAAGTTTAAGAAACCAGTTTTTCTCATATCCGCTGCTATACTTATTGGGCTTAGCGTTTTATGCCGGCCTATAGGATTGGGAATTGTAGGTGTAGGTCTTTTGATATTACTCATTCGAAAGGAGTTTATTAGGCTGCTTCTTTATTTGACTTTTGTCGCAATTACTATAAGTCCATGGATTATAAGAAACTACAACCTAACAGGCTCTCCTATGCTCAGCACTAAGTTGAGCACCAGCCTACTTTACCAAACTGCACGTAAAATTGAAAACATCAATAACAACACATCCATTGATTACAAGTTTAACGCGTCTCTGGATTGGAGCGACCCCAAGTCCCATCTAATTTTTGAAGAATACGCATTTGAAAGTGCATTTGAGGTCATTTCCAATCACCCAAAATCCTTTTTACAAATCGTCATAACCAATTTATTCAAGTTTTTTGGACAACCAATGAAAGCGCAGATTAAGAAGCATTCTAACTGGAATACACCAATGGTTTATGTCATTATCATCCTCCAAGTCATCTATCTACTAGCACTATATACTTTGATTTTCTTTGGCATAAGAAATAGAAAAAGAAGAGCCCTGATATTATCAATGATACTTTGTATTTTATACTTCGCTATCGTAAGCAGCCCTTTTGAGGTCAATGCGAGATTTAGAATTCCAGCCATGATTTTTATGCTAACAATGGCGGGTATTGGGATATCAAATTTACAAGGTAAGATTCATTTGAACAGACGCTCGTTCAGGTCATCGGAATAGGCACAGCACGATTTCAGGCAGAGCTGTTATATGAAGATTGAGCTATTGTAATAATTTTTTCACAATAGATGAAAGCAACTTGCCATCCGCTTTATCTCCAAGCTCACCCATAACTTTGCCCATGACCTTTCCCATATCAGCCATAGAAGTTGCGCCATTATCATCTATTATTTTCTGCACCAATGGTGCAAGAGCATCTTCCCCTAGTTCTTCAGGAAGATATTCCTTTAATACATCTGCTTGGAACAGTTCTACTTTAGCCAAATCCTCTCGACCTTGTTGCAGGTATATTTCTGCTGCATCTACTCGTTGTTTGACTAACTTTTTCAAACTTTTGAGTTGAGCTCCTGCATCATCAGAGCCCCCTCCCTTTTCAGTTGCTAAGAGCATGAGTGCTGATTTTGCGGCCCTCAAAGCTTCTAAACGATCCTTATCTTTGGCCAACATAGCGGCCTTAATATCAGCATTAATTCTTGCTGTAAAATCCTCCATTTTAATCAACGTTATCGTGCAAGAAAGAGTTATTCTCTCTCAGCCCAGTTTTCTTCTCACCATCTTCGCCTTCTTCCTCAGATAAGGTAAATTTAGAAACATTACTCTCTGAACTATGCGGTGTATTGTCTAGTTTGATTTTTCTTCTCTTATAAGCTGGTTCATTTTCAAGATCCTTAAGACCACTTGTGGAACGCAATCTCATGCTCAATTCCTTCAGCTTGTTTATCCTATCCTCAGTTTTTTCCTCATCCACGTCTTGCGCGCCATACTCATCACTAACAAATGAGTTATCCTCTTCCTCTACGCTTGTTTGTGTTTTGAGGTAAGGCTCATCCTGTTGCTGCTGTTGCGTATTCCGATCCGGAGTCTTATTGTCATCCAAATCAAACTCAATAGTTCGTTGAGCAGTATCTTTTTCAGGTTTTTGATCTCCTTGTTCCTTCAAGAAAGGCTCTAAGTCCTTGGCTCCGGTATCTTCTTCAATAAAGCTTTCTACTTCTTCATTTTCCTTAAGCTCAACTCTTTTGACTTCAGGCTTTTCTTCTTGAAGTGGCATTACTTTACGCTCTGGTCTTTGCACGGTATTATAACCAAAATCTGGGTTGGTCTTAAATCCTGTAGCAATCAGCGTAACACATATTTGATCTCCGAGCGATTCATCATAACCGTGCCCCCAGATGACATCAGCAGTATCACCCGCCTCTCCTTGTATGTAATCAGTGATATCAATCACTTCATCCATCTGGATTTCTGTATTACCATATGTAATGTTCAGCAACACATAATTTGCACCTATAATATTGTTATCATTCAATAATGGTGATAGCAATGCCTTTTCAACAGCCTTTATAGCACGATTTTCGCCTTCTGCCAATGCTGAGCCCATAATGGCCACCCCGCTATCGGTCATTACAGTACGCACATCTTCAAAGTCTACATTGATGGCTCCGGTTACAGTGATGACTTCCGCTATACCTTTTGCAGCAGTGGCTAGCACGTTGTCTGCATGTGAGAAAGCATTTGTCAAACTCAAATTACCATACATCTCACGAATTCTATCATTGCAAATGATGATGAGGGTATCTACATTTTGACGTAATTCTTCAATTCCTTTTTCAGCATGCTCTCTTCTTTTTCTACCTTCAAAAGTAAAAGGGATCGTCACTATGCCTACTGTAAGAATTCCCATTTCCTTAGAAGCCTGAGCTATTACAGGAGCCGCTCCAGTCCCTGTACCACCGCCCATTCCAGCGGTAATAAATACCATCTTCGTATTTTTGGCGAGAATATCTTTTAAATCGTCAATATTTTCGATAGCAGCATTTCTTCCAACTTCTGGAATAGAACCCGCACCTCTTCCTTCAGTCAAGCTTGCTCCTAGCTGTATTTTAACCGGGACAGGACTTTGGTCTAATGCTTGATGATCTGTATTACAGACAATGAAATCTACACCGGTAATGCCTTGTTCAAACATGTGGTTTACAGCGTTGCCGCCTCCACCACCGACACCGATGACTTTAATAATTGAGGACTGGTCTTTAGGTAGATCAAACTTCATATCGATACAATTGAATTACGAATAAGGTAAAGATGAACAATATTTTCTTGCGAAAAACCTGTGGCCTCAGGACTTTTCCAACGACCGATTGTTAATTTACGTTAGTTTAGTCAGCTGAATTACCATCTTCTTCAAACCATTCTTTGGTTTTTCCTAAAATCTTATCAAAGAAATTGCTTTTGAATTTTTTGAACTCAATCCCTGTCTTAGCCTCATCTGTAGACCGATTCCGAGATGATTGAAAACCCTTAATCACTAGTCCTACGCCTGTGGCATGCATTGGGCTTGTAACTTCCTCACCTCCCTTGGAAAGGTGCTCCGTTGGATACCCAATTCTCGTGTCCATTCCAGTAATATACTCAAATAATTGTGTGATATGTCTAAGCTGTGAACCTCCGCCAGTAACTACAATTCCACCGATTAATTTTTGTTCAAAACCAGAGTTCTTAATCTCATAATAGATTTGCTCTATGATTTCTTCCATTCTAGCCTGAATGATATGCGCCAAGTTCTTAACGGAAATCTCTTTGGGTTCTCTACCTCTTAAACCAGGAATGGCTACAATCTCATTATCCTGATTTTCACTGGCCAGAGCAGATCCAAATTTTACTTTAAGCAACTCAGCTTGCTTCTTTATGATTGTACATCCTTCTTTAATGTCTTCTGTAATGATATTACCCCCAAAAGGAATCACCGCGGTATGCCTGATAATACCATCTTGAAATATAGCAATATCGGTTGTACCACCCCCTATATCTACTAATACAACACCTGCTTCTTTCTCCTCATCGCTCAGCACAGCTTCTGCAGATGCCAAAGGTTCAAGTGTTAAATCAGAAACCTCTAGGCCAGCCTTTTGAACACACTTGTAGATATTTTTTACCGCAGAAATTTGACCTGTGATAATATGGAAATTGGCTTCGAGACGTATTCCGGACATACCTATAGGATCCTTAATACCTTGCTCATTATCAACAATGTATTCTTGAGGTAAAACATCGATAATCTCTTCTCCTGGAAGCATTACCAACTTATACATATCTTCTTTTAAACTCTCAATATCATCCTGAGTGATTTCATCATCTATATTGTCGCGCATTTTTATCCCCCTATGCTGAAGGCTCTTGATATGCTGCCCAGCAATTCCAACATTTACTTGATTAATCTCAATTCCGGCACGTTCCCCTGCTTGCTCAATAGCCCTTCTAATAGCATCAACTGTTGGAGTAATATGAGAAACAACACCACGCGTAACACCAATTGATTCAGTTTTACCAATTCCAAGAATTTCAATTTTTCCGTGTTCGTTTGTTTTTCCTACCAGGGCAGCAATTTTGGTAGTTCCAATATCCAAACCAACAATTATTTCTTCTTTGCTTGTCATGTTATTGCTTATTACAAATTATTTGTCCCTCATACATAAGGTTAATCATGGAATATTCATTCCAGCCAGTTTTAGATAAACCATCTTTATAAAACAGACTTAAATTTTCGAACTTCTCCTCCAAACGCTCCATTTTCCCAATTTTAATCAAATGGTTTCCGACTTGAGGGACACAAGTTGTCACACCATTTTCATCAACATCTATTTGAGCAATCTGAGACCTCCAAAACTCATCTTTTTGGATAAACCGGGCAAAATCAAAAAGATTCTTTAAAACTGTATTTTCACCAACTGAATCTAAGCTTGTAGCAGGCGTATAATCAATAGCTCCAGTCGCTATCAGGACACGAGAGGTATAGTCATCTTGAGTTCTTATTACCATACCATCTTCAGTGATATAATAACTCATTTTATCTTCAGTGAAAAATCTCAAAATTGGTCTCCTCTGCTTTAGTTTTACGTTTAATTTCCCAGAAATGTCAATATAAACATTTACACTTTGCACAAATGGGGTGTTCCCTAAGATTCTTTCGACATTCGCTATGTTAATATCATTAATGTTTGCTCCAGAATCGCAACCCAAATCTGTAAGAAGCTCTTTAGTATCTTCACCATTTACAAAGAACAGAGAAGTATCTAAAACATTAATTATTAATCCATTAACTACTTTTTCATTTCGTTCAATCGACACAGCTGACAACAAAACGATAATCGCTGTCAAAACGCCCAAAATAACTGCTATTTTCTTTATTTTCTTAAGCATATTTTCTAATCAACAACTGCTTTATTTGAGGAACAAGCTTATCTATATCACCAGCTCCAATGGTGAGTATTACACTTTTTGCTTCTGATTCTAATCGCTCCAAAACTTCCTCTTTTCTTATCAAACTCTTATTTTCCAATGACACCATGTCAAATAGCACCCCAGAAGTGACTTGAGGTATAGGCTCTTCTCTAGCAGGATATATTGGAAGCAACCATAACTCATCCAGAGTCGATAAGGTTTTTGCAAAAAGACTCATGAAATCTCTCGTTCTAGAGTATAAATGGGGTTGAAAAATTCCTAAAATTCTCTTTTCAGGATTAGCATCTCTAACAGCATTCAAAAAAGCTTCTATCTCAGTAGGATGATGCGCATAATCATCGATATAAATGCATCCCTTGTTTTGAAAATGCACCTCAAAACGTCTCTTTATGCCTTTGAAACTGCTTAGGGCCACTTTAATCTTATCAACTGAGATGCCTAATTTTAATGCTACCAAAATGGCAGCCATGGCATTTTCCGCATTGTACTTTCCTGGAAGACCAAAATCAAAATCCCAATCAATACTTCCGCGTCTCGCAAGAACCTTTGCACGACCATTGACATAACTAATATTGCTCAACCTAAATGATGAAGCGGCATTTTGTCCATAAACTTCATGTCCAAGTTTTAATTCAGCCGCTGGATTTTCATTGAGGATTAGATGAGCATCTTCCTTTCCCCCAAGCAAAAAATCACGAAATCCTTCTAGGATATCTTCTTCATTTTCATAGATATCCAGATGATCTAGATCCACTGAGGTCACAACACTTATATCAGGTTTTAAATGCAAGAAAGAACGATCGAATTCATCAGCTTCAACAACGACCACATCACTACTTGGATCTTCTAAATAGTTTGAATCATAGTTAGACAAAATTCCCCCGATAAATGCGTTACAACCAAATCCTGAATGGGTAAGTATGTGAGCTACCAAAGCAGATGTTGTAGTTTTACCGTGTGTGCCAGCCACAGCAATCGTAACACTATCTTCCGAGATCATGCCAAGCACTTCAGATCTCTTGTATAGATCATATCCTTGTTCCTTAATATGCCTCAGTTCCAAGTGATCATTTGGAATAGCAGGCGTATAGACAAAAAGGTCGACATTGGGCGGGATCGCTTTTATATCCTCATCATAATGAATTGCAATTCCCTCTTGCTCCAAAGTCTTGGTGAGTTGGGTTTGGGTTTTATCATAACCATAAACCTGAGCTCCTTTACTATAGAAATACCTGGCCAGAGCAGACATTCCTATACCTCCGACACCTATGAAATAAACGATATTTATATTGTTTATCAACAAGTTTATATGACTGACTCTATTTGGTTAACAATAAACTCAGCCGCTTTAAATTTGGCCAGGTTTTTAATATTTACCTCAAGTTTCTTTTGTTTAGATTCATCTGACATCAAATCTAGGAGCACTGACTCAAGCGACTCACGAGCTTCAGAATCCTTCACACAAATACTAGCATCCTCCTTTACCAAGGCCATTGCATTCTTGGTTTGATGATCTTCAGAAACATTTGGGGAGGGCACAAAAATAGTGGGTTTACCCACCACACAAAGCTCCGAAACACTTATGGCTCCAGCCCTTGATATCACAACATTAGCCAGGGAATAAGCAAAATCCATCCTTTTAATAAATGGTTTAACACAGAGCCCTTTTGTATTTTTCAATTCTTCTGAAATACTTTCAACATAAGATTTTCCAGTTTGCCATATGAGTTGATAACCCTCATTCAACCAAGCTTTATGGGCTGCACTAACACTTTCATTTATGGTTCTTGCTCCCAAGCTTCCTCCTATAACAAGGATTGTCTTTTTATTGGGGTCTAATTCGAAATATTCATATGCTTTTTCCAAATCAACCTTCATGTTTTCTATTTGGCCTCTTATAGGATTCCCACTGAGCACTACTTTTTCCTGAGCAAAAAAGCGTTCCATGCCTTTATATGCCACAAAGATTCTTTTGGCTTTTTTAGCAAGTAACTTATTGGTGATTCCTGGAAATGAGTTCTGCTCTTGTAAGAAAGTTGGAATACCCATTCTGGAACAAGCCATTAAGGTAGGACCACTAGCATACCCCCCCACTCCAACAGCAAATTGAGGTTTGAATTCCTTAACAATTTTTTTCGCTTTGATGAGACTACCTAGAAGTTTGAAAGGAAAGGATAGGTTCTTTAAACTTAAGCTTCTTTGGAGGCCTGCAATGTTAAGTCCTTTAATCTTGTAACCGGCTTCGGGAACTTTTTCCATTTCCATCTTACCATTGGCTCCAACAAAGAGTATGTCGCAATCAGGATATTTCGCCTTAATCGCATCTGCAATCGCAATGGCAGGAAAAACATGTCCTCCAGTACCACCACCACTTATGACTACTCTTTCAATCGACATAACTTAGATTAGGCTTCAACTTGTCATTTTTCCTTTCTGTTGTCGCACTAACACTTAAAATTACGCCAACAGCCAGGCAAGTAAACCAAATTGACGTCCCTCCCATGCTAATCATTGGTAGGGTCTGTCCAGTCACAGGAAACAAATTCACAGCAACTGCCATATTGATTATTGCCTGAAAAACCAGCATCACGCAAATTCCAATTACAAGAAAGGAGCCAAATTTCTTTTCACATGTCGCAGCAACTCTTATACAGCGATACAATAAGATAAGATAGAGCAGTATAACCGCTACACCACCCATTAAACCATATTCTTCAATAATAATTGCATATATAAAATCTGAATAT
>JALEGO010000335.1 GCA_022763165.1 Flavobacteriales bacterium | reverse complement strand
GTTTCTTATTAAATAATCCGCAGCTCTTGTGATAGAGTCAGGGTGCTGAAGGGTGAGTTTAGAAATATACTTCTCCAACTTATTGTGTAAAACAGGTGATCTCAGAAGTCGATCATCTGTAAAGTCAACATCATCCCAGAAATGTCCCATATAATATCTCCTAGCAAAAGTTGAATCCTCTCTACCGTTTGGTAACATTGGCTTTTCTTTAGGGACCTCAGGTTCCTTTGAAGTCAAGAATACTTTTGAAACAAAGGTTCCTGGATTATCTTTCATGAAACCTTCTTTATATTCTTTTACCTCTTTGTCTATTTGCATCAATTTTTCTCGAGCAGCATCTTTCTGTTTCTTAGAAGCCGTGCTGTCTTCCATTATTCTACGGTGTGGTCCTGCGCTGCCTTGCTTTTTACCAATAAAGCGCATATACCCATAAAACAAATCATTCTCTTTCGATCCAGTCACCTTGAGGTTGTTCGTCATTGAAGCTGAACTACCAAGTTTTGTCTCCATACTGAAAAATTGATTCACTAAGATGAACTCAAAATAGGTCTTTTGATCAGGAAGTACTATGGAATAGATTCCTCCTGGAAGTGCTTCATCACCCTCAAAAGTCATTTGGCCACTCGAATTTACCTCAGCCGTATCCTTGTAATATTGCTTATTACCATAATAACCGGCCATGTACGCTACCGTATCTTTTAGTCCTAAGACAGTTACATCAATTTTATATCCCTTCTGAGCTTGTGTAAGCGATGCACTCAGAATCAGTGTCAAGAATAGAACTTTCTTTCCCAAATTTCTTGAATTTAATATGCGCATAAATAATTTTTAAGCTGTACAAAAATAATAGACTTTCCTTAAGATTAACCAAATATTGATCCAATCTGAATGGTAGACGAGAAACGTCTAAAAAGGTGTTGTTAAACAATGTTAAAACTCAGGCATTTACTTCAATTTTTTTCAGTAACTTCATAGTAATCGGTTCATTATGAAATACAAGTTACCTTCACTCGTTTGCCTGGCTTTTTGTTTATTTATGTTTAGTTGTGAAGAGGAACCGCAGCCATTCATGGCTTCTGCGGCTGTTGATATTAATCAAAAAATTGGTTCTAATTCTTCAATAAATGTTCCATTAGATCATACCAACCTTATTTTTGAAATGCCTGACTTTAATAAACTTACCAGTGGGTACTTGCATGAGTTATCCGAATCAAAAATGTGCGTAACGGGCAAGAGTGTGAGCTTTCTTTGCGATACAAGTATGCGGTTTTGCAAATCTATGAAAATGGAAGAGCTCGTTGGCAGCTCTGAATTTTGGCATGATCGAATGGGTGTATTAAGTTCATTGAATAGAGATGGCCCATTCAAAGGAAATGGAGAACGTTATATTGGAATAAGAGTTGATGATAAAGGCAGGTATAAATATGGTTGGGTTTTGATGAATTTCACACCTGATATGGATACGATGCATATCATCAGTATGGCCATCAATGACGAATATAATAGTGCTATATGCACGGGAATAGACAATGGAGATCTAGACTGATAGAATTGTTTAGCCCTTCCCAAGTTGCATTATGGTGAGCATAATGATCTTAAAATAATTCTTAAGTGATGAGTCATTCAAGAATTTCATATTCTCTTTGATCTTATCAGGCATTAGAACCTCAATATAATATCTTTCTGGGTCTGATTGTTGGCCAAGAACCTCGCTTTCATTGGCATATTTGATTGATGCAAAATCTGAAAGTCCAGGTCTGACATTTAAGATTTTTCGCTGTTCCGCTGTATACATTTCTACGTACTTTCGTACTTCAGGCCGTGGTCCAACTATGCTCATTTCTCCTTTTAGAATATTGAATAGTTGAGGTAGTTCGTCCAATTTAAATTTTCTCAATACCAAACCTATAGAGGTAATTCTGGGATCACGACCAATTGTTATTTGTCCTGCATGTTCAGAATCGATTCGCATTGTTCTGAACTTATATAACCGAAAATCTTTACTATCCTTTCCAACTCTTTTTTGTACGAATAGAATAGGTCCCGGAGAACTTATTTTTACAAGAATTGCAATTACGATCAGGAATGGACTTAAAACCAATAAGGATATCAAGGAAATAAGTAGATCAAAAACCCTTATCATGCCTTAATAAATTGTTCCACAGCTTGCGCAACCACTCCAGTAACGGTTGCCAAATCATCATCACTTAATTGGTAGTAAACAGGGAGACTTATTAATCTTGAGTAATTTGAGTAGGCATTTGGGTAATCATCTATTAGATATCCCATTTCACGATAGGCTGTCAAGAGGGGGAGGGGTTGAAAATGAACATTTACAGCCACATTCTGCTCATATATAGCTTCTATTATTTGATCACGAGTTTGTTCGTCTATTCCTTTGATTCTTAATAAGAAGAGGTGATATGAACTTTCTAAATTTTCATTTTCTAAAATAGGCAATTCCGCCCATTGAAATTGTCCAAAATATTTGTGATAAGTTTGACAAATAGCTCTTCGTCTTGGTAATGTCTCCGTATCGTACCGGTGAAGCTCTGTAAGTCCAATGGCGGCTTGTATGTCCGTCATATTGCATTTGAATCCAGCATGGATTACATCATATTTCCAACCACCTAATTTAGATTTTGCTAATGCGTCTTTTGATTGACCGTGTAAACTCATTGCATTCAAGTAAGCGTAGATTTCCTCATGGTCAAATTCTTCGGGCAAATTTAACATTATGGCTCCGCCTTCGGCTGTTGTTAGATTCTTTACTGCATGAAAGGAGAACACAGAAATATCTGTGAGGCTCCCTGCTTTCTTTCCTAGATATTCAGCACCAAATGCATGAGCTGCGTCTGATAGAATTAAAATTCTGCCCAGCTTAGCTTGATTTTCAGAGTGAGGTCTGAACATCTTGTTGACTTCTGAATCTTTTATAAGTTCATTCAAGCCACTATAATCGCAAGGTAGGCCAGCAATATCTACAGGTATGATAACTTTGGTTTTATCAGTAATTGCGGCTTTTATGTTTGCGATATTCACATTCAAATCTGAGTTAATATCTACCATCACGGGTTTTGCTCCAACATGAACGATCACGTTTGCAGATGAACAGTAAGTATATGCAGGCACAATTACTTCATCTCCAGGACCTACACCATACCATCTTAGCATAAGTTCCAAACCGTCTGTAGCGGAACTTACGCAAATTGTCTTTTTGTTCCCGCAATACTTTGTGAGACGCTCTTCGAATAACTTGGTCTGAGGTCCTGTAGTAATCCAACCTGACCGTAATACTTTAGATACGGCATCTATCGTTTTATCATCAATTCTT
>JALEGO010000334.1 GCA_022763165.1 Flavobacteriales bacterium | reverse complement strand
CTTGTATTTGAAGCTCTTTGGGCAAGTTTTTTCGTAAAAGTAGAACTCAAACCTTGGATAAAAAAATGACACACTGAAAATTCAGTGTATCATTTATCGTTCTTACGAGTAGTTCATTGTACAATCAGCCTTTGTGTAGAAGATCGCATTGGGTCAGAAATGCGAACCGAATAAACTCCCTTGGCTAATTGGCCTGTAGCTATTTCAGTTTGATTTTCAGTTGAAAACGTCTTTTGAAGAAGTGCTCCATGCATGTCAAAAAGCTCAATCGTTATTGGCGAATATCCAGATCTATGTAAAAAAGTACTTTCTGAGCTTGGGTTTGGAAACAGATTGAACATAAATTCATCGCCAACATTTAAGTCTTGTTCCATTCCAACTAGCCCCGTTTGATCCATATACAAAGTATAGGGGTCTAATGTGACCCCGTTAATAGTGGAGTTACTAATTTCAAGCACGGGTGTACGATTATTCTTTTTGAACCATTTGTAGGTAGTTCTAACATAATTTGTGATTAAACCGTCAAGGGAATTACTGTCTTGGTATTCTTCATAGTACCTGACTCTCAATAAATCATTGACCGTTCCATAGGGCAAATCCACCGCACCATATGCATCCGCCTCAGTCGTAATTCTCCCTGTTCGATACATTACATAATTTGTGCCACTCCATAAATAAGTACCAGCAAAGTCATCTATGATCGAGTCACCAAAAGAAAATGGGAAAACCAACATTTCCTTAGGGTCGGTGTATGTCACCACAGTTCCTGAAGGATCTACCTCTCCATCCAAAGTTTTATGGAGATTATCCACCCTGTAAAAATCATATGTCACAGCAATCGGATCATATGAGGCGTATGAGGCATTGGGAAAACTACTCGGATAAGGGGTATTGGAAGCTGCGAGAGTTTGTAAGGTGTAAGGAGAAATAACATTAATGAAAGAGAAGTCCCAAGACACGCCTGAACCTCCGTTTCCTGCAGGCGTGAAGAGACATCTATTGTATCCAATATTATCTCCTCCATTCCCAATAAAATCTGAAGCCTGCAAGGTTACTTGACTCTTGGTTTGAGTGAATAGGCAAATCAGAATCAAATTAAAGATATACCTCATCATAGGTTTTCTTTCTTCGTTACTGAATTCAAGACCCAATTACCCATTTCCCAATATGTTGCGTGACCTGTCAATGCCGTATTGATATAGGTTTTCTTTTCACCACATACAGTTAATACAAGTGTTTTGGGAAGTTGCTTTTCAGCCTTGGGGTATGGATAGCTGAAAGTTTCTATTATCGCATATGAAATATCCGACTTTGGACACCCTGATTCAGCAGTTATTCGGTTAAATAGCGCATCCATTTTTCTATTGATGATTTTGCGATAAGCTTTAGCCTTCAATTTAGGAGCGATATCAGCGTACTGTGCTTGAGCAGAGCCCAAAGATCCAAGTATGATGAATAGAAGTAAGATAAATGATAGTTTTTTCATTTTGTAAAGTTTGAAGATTGGTAATTATTTTAATTCGCATTCGATATCAGTGTCATCAGCTACATCGCAAGATTCCTTTGCAATTTTTTTAGTAACTCCAGTGATCTCGGTTTCAAATTCTACTCTTTGACTTCCTGGAGTTGGAGTGCAAACACAGGTATGAGTTTTCAGACAACTTGTAAATGCAATTGAGAATAAAAAGGTTATTGATAATATAGTTTTCATAATGTGAAGTTTAATGTTGAATGAGATGAGGCGCTCGCCTTACGACTTTGCCTGACTCCTTATTTTTAATGATCGTATTGTTCATGAATATTTCTGAGTTGTTTCCTCGAACATGTTCGATAACAATCAACAAGAATATTATACACCCAATAAGAATATAATACCGGTTGGTTTTGCTCATAGAAATTCGTGTTTTGGTTTAGAATAAATTTTATTCATAAATCTGTTTCAAACTTATCCTCGTTTTGGTGGTTCATGGAATTTTAGGGACGAAATAGAAATTCGTTGGGACCAAATGGTGAAATCTTTATAAATCAAAGAGATTTAATAATTTTGCTTAGGGCAATCACATCGTATTGGCTAATCGGATATGACAAAAGTATTAATCATAGAGGATGAAGGCATTATTGCAGAAGGCATCAAAATGAACCTTGTCAAACTGGGTTACGAGGTAGCTGGTATTGCTATGAATAAAGCCGCATTTTTGGATTTGGTCAGCAGTGATGTTCAATTTGATGTAGCTCTAGTTGATATAATGTTGGGAAAAAGTCCTGATGGTTTTGAAATTGCCAAGTACCTTAAAGAACAACTAAAGAAACCGTTTATTTTCGCTACTTCCTATACCGATCGGGAAACGTTGACCCAAGCAAAATACTTTAATCCCTCCGGTTATTTGGTCAAGCCTTTCCAAAAAAGAGATCTGCTTGCCTGCATAGAAATGATAAGCCTGGATCAAGAAACGATTGAAGATGACAAGCTGGAGTTTAAGACAGATCACTTTTTCTATAAAGATCAACATCTTCTCAAGAGAGTTGATCTCACAAAAGTGACCTATGTCCAATCCTTCAAGAACTATATAGAAATAATCGAATCAAATAGCCAGAAACACGTTATCAGGTGCACCCTTCAAGATTTCTTATCTAAACTTCCAAAGAACTTTTTGAGAGTTCAGAAGTCATACATTGTAAACATCGACTTTATTGAAGCGGTCAATAGCACCTATTTACTGGTCAACAAAAAAGAAATCCCCTTGAGCAAAAATTATAGAGACACGCTCATTAAGTTATTGGACATTCTGTAGTTTTTAAATAGGATCATTTTGGTCGTTTATAAAAGTTTTCAGGCTGTTTATCAATTCTGCTTGAAATGAATCAAGCGAATTACTATTTTGCGCGCTCAACTCTGCTATATGAATCAACTCTCAATAAAGAACTTTAAAAAAAGAAAGAACTTTCTATATGGTTCCGCATATATTCAAATTTCGGAAGACCTAGAATTAGCTATTGACATATTCCTTCCCCGAATTGCAAAAGAAGGTGATAAATTTCCCTCTGTTGTAAATTTTGTTAGATATGTTAGGACTTTAGAATTGAAGTGGCCTTTTAGATTCATTCAAGATCCACTTTTTGGGCATGTCAAAAAGAAAGAAGTTGATTATTTGACCAAACATGGTTATGCTTTCATAATTGTTGATTTGAGGGGCTCCGGAGCTTCTACGGGCTTCAGGGACATGGAATTTAGCCCAAATGAGGTTAATGATATGAATCAAGTTTTGGATTGGATTGTTTCGCAACATTGGAGTGATGGTAAGACGGCAACAACGGGTGTTTCATATACTGGAACCACGGCTGAGTTCTCATTATCAACAAAGCATTCCTCTATTAAAGCATGCTGCGTGCGATCAGGAATCTTTGATCTGTTTGAAGACATCACTTACCCCGGTGGCGTTAGGCACCTTGATTTTGTGGATATTTGGAAATACACCACAAGAAACTTAGATCTTAACAACCCAGGCATTTTTGGACCTTTAGCCAAAATAGCTGTCAAGGGAATCAAACCTGTTCAAAGTGATAAGCAAAGCAAAAAATTGAAAAAGGCTGTTGAGGGGCACAATGAAAATTATGATTTTCTATCGGCCTTGGTAAAAGTAAATTCTAGAAACGAGAAATTACCTGGCTTGGACTATGTAGGGGATGACTTTAGCCCTCACACCAGAATAAATGATGTAATTGAATCCAAAGTTCCCATATTGAGAATATCAGGATGGTACGATGGAGCCCTTGCTGATTCTGCTATTAAGGGTGCATTGACCATTCCAAATACGGAAAAAACAATTATTGGCCCTTGGGATCATGGTCCTATTGAAAATATTGACCCCTTTGTAGCAAGTAATAAATTGCAATACAACGTATATGAGCAAATGGTAAACTTTTTCGACAAGCACATGAAAGGTGTTGAAAAACCCGATAATAAAGATGGAAGAATCCAATATTTTACGCTTGGCAAAGGTGAGTTTAGAAGCACAAACCATTGGCCACCTGAAAAATCTCGGCCTATTGATCTATTTCTGAGTCCAGGTAAAATGTCAAAAGATAGCGAGCCCAATTCCTATGAAACAAAATACACCTGTGATTACGAAGTATCTTCAGGAAAAAGTGGTCGATGGAATAGTCTTACAGATTTATACAGAAACGGTGAAATAAGGTATGATAACAGAAGAGAAATTACTCAAAAACTACTCACTTTCACTTCTGAACCCATGGACCAAGACACTGAAATTACTGGTATTCCATCAGTAAAACTATTTATAAAAGGTGACGCCAAAGACTTCAATCTGTTTGTCTATTTGGATGATGTATTCCCCGATAAAAATCAAATGAACTATATAACAGAAGGCCTTTTGAGGTTTTCCCATAGATCGGTGACAACAAGGGAGAAAGCCTACTCATATGGTTTTGTAAACAGGAGTTTTGACAAAAATGATGTTGCAGAATATGAGCCAGGAACAATCGAAAAAATAACCATTCCTTTTTGCTCAATAAGCTATCTTGTTAAAAAAGGACATAGGATTCAATTTAGCATCGCAACTGCAGACAAAGGCAAGTTCGATTCTTCATATTCTGAGGCAAAAGAAATCTCTGTTTATACAGGTGCAAACATGTCTTCCAAACTGATACTGCCCGTTGTTCAATGATGGTTTGAAGCAAAACATTTACTTTTAATGAGATAGAAAATTTTCTTACTGAACATCATTAAAATCATAAAAAAACCATTTAGCTTAAAAAGAACTCCATTCGGGTTAGTCATCTTATTGACCTGTATTTCTTGGGCTTTGCACTCTTGTCTTGGCGAACAACCTGAAGGAGATAAATTCACTAACACCCAGCAACTTAAAGACATTAAAGACAAGGGGTTTAAAATTATAAAAACACCTTACAATGATTTTGGTTCAACCGAAAAGTTCTATTATGCCACCGTCCGAAAATCAGATACTGGAAGAGAAAAGCTGATTTTACTAAATCAGGAATTTAAGGAGCTAAAAAACATAGAACTGAATTCTTCACAAAGCCGTTTCAAGATTTTTGATTCTTTTGTAATTCTTGTTGAGGACAATGATTCATCGAAAACGCTTACGCGTTTATATTTCCCTTCTTTTCAGGAAGCCGAAATTTACAGAAACGAGAGCGCACAAATTATTTTAGACTCACTTCGACAAAGCACTCCTGACAGCATTCTAAAGTCGTTTTCTCCCAGAAAAAATTCCCATATGGTGG
>JALEGO010000036.1 GCA_022763165.1 Flavobacteriales bacterium | reverse complement strand
CAGGCAGCAAAAGGCGAAACTGGCGCAGCCTGGCTTTTGCTGACTGCAGCGGGCTTTTCATTCTCTTTTTTCAATCGTAGATTTTCACCCAGCTTGAGTGTAGCCATTGTTATGGGTTGCCGCTTTATTTTTTCACCGATTTGTACAAAAGGGCCCATTTCAAATTCTGGACTATACAAAAGGCGGCTATTCAATTCTTTTCAACTGATTTCAATCTCTTGATTTTCAGTTGATTCAATTTCAGGATTCTGATTCTTCAATTTGATCAGTTCTTATCTCATATCAACCAAAAATCTCACGACAATCAACCTAATTCAGGATTCAGGTCTCAATTTCCAGAAGATTCAACCTGATTTTTGATTCCTGATTTTACTCAATTCGATTTCTCAGATTTATCAAAATCAGATTCAGGTTTTCAAATCTTGAGTTCTTGATTTTGGTTGTCAAATTGATTCAATCAACGATTACCTGTTCAAAATTTCCAGATTCCAGATTCCCAAATTCTGTTTTTGGACGAGGTTCAAATCCTTGATTTGTATTTCAAAAGCCGCCTAAACGTAAATCTCACCTGAAAAAACCAATCCCATTTTTCAAGATGGGCCCGGTTAATCTTAAGAATCCAAATTTTTCGTTTTCTGACCGATTCACCGTAAAGAATACAAAACTCGACAGGACTTTTACCCGCCTTTTCAAAATTTCAATTACCCAATTTGGAACTCAAGTTCTCGATTTATGGACAATTCTCGATTCTGAGTTTCCATTTTTGAGGCGGGACAATTCATATTTTCAATTCCATAGAATGCCAATTCTGATTCGGTACCCCATAACGGCCCGGCTACGTGACGTGCCGGACTCTAAATTTACTATTTTCATTTCATTTCACAAATGCTAGCGCAGGCAGCGAAAGACCAAATTGGCGCAGCCTGGCTTTTGCTGCCTGCGCGGGTTTTTCCATCTCTATTTTCCTCTCGGAGATTTTTACCGGCATGGCATGTAGCCATTGTTCTGCAACGTTATTTTAATTCAATTTCTAGCCCTAACTCTTTTGACCTCTTTATAAATTTATCAATATTAACCGGATTCCATTGTGTACATGTTGATATTGTCTCATCACTCAACTCTATTACCTCATCTGGTTTGATATAATGTCTCTTGTGACTCCATCTGCTATAAATATCTTCTGCATTAGATTTCAAATCAAAAACTCCGAACTTACTTCCTTGTATATTATCCGGAAAAGCTTGCTTCAATTGTGAATAACTAACACTAGGGTTTGATTCCACATATTTTTTAATTACCGCATTAACTAGCCTTCCCTTATTGAACTCTTTTCCATTGAAGATAAATTTAGAATAATCTTTTGTTGAATAATTAAACCTAAAAAACGTATCTGATATTACAAAAATTTCATTCTGATCGCTTCTAAACCTCCTTAAAGTCATTCCTGCTATTGGAATTCCATTATGGTCCAGCCCATTCATCAGTTTTTCTTGTAATAATGGATCAATTGATTCACCGATTAAAACTCCAATCCATTTTGCTTCGGATTCTTCTTCCCAGTAATCTTCTCCACCAATTTCTAAAATTTGATTTCTCTGATCTAGATAGTCTTTTAATTGTGATAAACTATTCTCATTTACTTCTTCTTTTTTTAGCTCTATAATCCCTAAATACTCACCACCATACTTTGCAAGTATATCAATTCTACCATCTCTATCTCTTCTGCTCTTTTTTAATGCCAGTTCAACATCCAATACTTCTACAGAACTAAAGTTATTATCGTCAAGAATTAATATGTCTTCATTTTCAATTAGATAGGCTTCCATAGCCAGCTCCTTGAGAAATTTATACTCCTTGACACTGACATTATTCGCGGTTAGTTGTCTAAATATTTTCACTGTATCTGTCTTTTGTTCTCTCAGTTTAAGAATGTTGCAGAACGGCCCGGCTACGTGACGTGCCGGACTCTAAATTTACCATTTTCGTTCCATTTCACAAATGCCAGCGCAGCGGCTTTTCATCTCTATTTCCCTCTCGAAGATTTTTACCGGCATGGCATGTAGCCATTGTTCTCGGTTATTTCAGATTCCTAAAGTCCAATAACTCTACATTGAGGATTATTCTCTTTAAAAACAGTTACTTGATCTAGAGGAATATTATTCCCTCCTAAATCTAATCTCTGCAATCCTCTTAATTCATGTATACCTAGGGGTAAATTTTCAAGTCCCAAATTTCTGAGTCCGAGATTCCTTAAATTCTTCAACTCAGAAATGTTATCTGGAATATTATCAATTGTATTTGATCCAATGTCAAGTATCTCCAATTTAGTTAACTCAATTATTCCACTTGGAAAAGCATTCAACTTATTATTAAATAGATTTAATTCCTTAAGGTTTTTCAATTTACCAATCTCTTCCGGTAAAGATTCAATTTCGTTACTTGATAAATACAATCGCTCTAGTTTACTTAAATCGCATATTTCACTTGGAATTACCTTTAATCCTGTCGATGAGACCTCTAGATTTAATAGAGATGAAAGATTTTTAATCTCTCTTGGAATTTCGTAGACCTGATTTCGGGCAGAAATTGAAAACTCTTTCAAATTCGGCAGCTCACAAATTGATTTAGGGAATTTTGTTAACCGGTTATTAGTAAGCCTTAATACTTCCAACATAGATAGATTAGTGATCTCTTCTGGAATATCTTCAATTCTGTTCATTGATAAATCTAGTACGATTAGCCTATCAAGCTCGAACACCTCTTTTGGTATTTCCTCTAATAAATTGTATGCTACTTGTAAGGTTTCTAGGCTATCTAGGTGCTGAATACCTTCAAAAGATTCGATATTGGAATCTGCATTCCATGCCAAAATCTTTAATCTTTTTAGGTTACCTATAGTTTTAGGAAGTCGTTTTATTGGATTCCAACTTAAATCTAAGGTTTCCAATTTATTTAAGTATCCAATCTCTTCTGGTAAAAACTCAATTTTATTTGAATATAGCCTTAAAGTCCTCAAGTTTTGGAGTAATCCTATTTCTGAAGGGATTAATGAGATTTGGTTTTTCGTTAAATGTAACTCCTCCAAATGTATCATTTTGAACACTGAATCCGGTACCTCAGCTAGATCTTTAAATGATAAATCAAGAATTAGAGAATCACTTTTTAGACTAGTATCACTTGATTGAATAAGTATCCTTTCTTTGCCATGACCATTGTTTGAATAAGAGAGGTAAGGGGTTATCAAAACAATTGACAGTAGATAAATTAGAAATTTAATTTCGAAAACCATTATGAATTTAGGTTGATTTACGCTCATCGTTTAAAATTATTCGAATTTCCGAGAACGGCCCGGGCTACACGCAGGCCGGGATTCCTGAAAATAATCTTTT
>JALEGO010000333.1 GCA_022763165.1 Flavobacteriales bacterium | reverse complement strand
TCATATCTTGAACTGCTGCATCTCGATCATCATCATTCCAGCAGTATCGTTGATCTTTACCTTTCTTCACAAGATAGAGTGGAGGTGTTGCAATATAAATATGGCCATTTTCGATTAGTGTACCCATATGTCTGAAAAAGAATGTTAAAATCAGCGTGGTAATGTGGCTTCCATCCACATCGGCATCACACATAATGATGATTTTGTGATATCTGAGTTTCTCTGTATTGAGTGCTCTTTCATCTTCTTCGGTTCCGACAGAAACACCTAGGGCAGTATAAATATTCTTGATTTCTTCGTTTTCAAAGATTTTGTGCTGCATGGCCTTCTCAACATTCAAGATCTTACCTCGAAGTGGCAAGATGGCCTGAAAGTTTCGATCTCTTCCTTGCTTGGCAGTTCCACCTGCCGAATCACCCTCAACAAGATAGATTTCGCAAAGTTCTGCATTCTTTTCTGAACAATCAGAAAGCTTTCCAGGAAGGCCCCCTCCAGTGAGTGCACCTTTTCTTTGCACCATATCACGCGCCTTTCTGGCAGCATGTCTGGCTTGAGCAGCAAGAATTACCTTCTGCACAATTCTCCTGGCATCATTTGGATGTTCTTCCAAATAATTGGTTAACATTTCGCTCACAGCTTGACTCACAGGAGCAGTAACTTCTCTGTTCCCTAACTTGGTCTTAGTTTGCCCCTCAAATTGTGGCTCCCCTACTTTTACAGATACAATAGCGGTTAACCCCTCTCGAAAGTCATCACTTGATATCTCGAATTTCAACTTTGTAAGCATTCCGGATTCATCAGCGTATTTTTTAAGGGTATTGGTCAATCCCCTTCTAAATCCAGAAAGATGCGTTCCACCTTCATGTGTATTGATATTGTTCACATAGGAATGAATGTTTTCCGAATAAGAAGTGTTATAAAGTAGGGCTACCTCTACTGGAATACCACCCTTTTCGCCTTCCATGAAAACCACATCTTCGATAAGTGGTTCTCTCGTTTCGTCCAAAAAGCGTACGAACTCTTTTAAACCTTCTTCAGAGTGAAAAACATCTTTTACAAATTCACCATTTTCATCTTTTTCTCTTTCATCAACCAAAGAAATGGTGATGCCTTTATTCAAAAAAGCCAATTCTCGCATTCTTGATGCAAGTGTATCGTAGCTGTATTCTCTAAAATCAAAGATCTCATGGTCAGGCTTGAAAGTTACCATGGTACCTCTGTCTTGTGTATCGCCTACGACCTTGACAGGCTCTAAACTCTTTCCTCTGGCATATTCTTGTTGGTGGATTTTGCCATCACGATAAACTGTAGCTGTCAGACTTTCAGAAAGTGCATTAACACAAGACACCCCAACACCGTGAAGTCCCCCGGATACTTTGTACGAATCTTTGTCAAATTTACCACCAGCACCAATTTTGGTCATTACCACCTCCAGTGCAGATACTCCCTCTTTCTTGTGAATATCAACTGGAATACCTCTACCATTATCACGAACAGAAATAGAATTGTCTTCGTGTATCCAAACATCGATAGTGTCGCAATGACCGGCTAAAGCCTCATCGATTGAATTATCGACAACTTCATATACTAAATGATGAAGTCCTCTGGTGCCAACATCCCCAATATACATTGAAGGACGCATTCTCACATGTTCTATTCCCTCGAGGGCCTGAATACTATCGGCCGAATATCCTTTTTTCTCTTCGCTCATAAGGTCGCGTTTATGAATTAATCAACGGGCAAATATAGTATATATTCGAAGCTTAATTGGGGTTAAAAAGCAATAAAAACGAGGATTTTTCAACAGCTAATTAACAGTTTTTTTGAACGAAGCTAGGCGGCCAGAAAATAACCTGAAAGTCAATGCTGATTTTTGAACTCGGCCCTTCGACCAGGCTCAGGGACCTGCATTGTTTACCTGTCTTGTCATTTGGATATTCAGATTCGAATTCGCAAATTGTTAATCTTTCAACTTGACACTTTAAACCATACGAATGAGTCAGGATGCGCGCCATTCTGCGAACTCCACCACTTTTTTTTCGAAAATGTTCAATATTTCCGAAGGATCAAAATTGTCCATTTCTGTTTTGCCATTCCCAAGAGAAATGAAATCCTCAACCTTTCCATTTTTGATTTGATAAACACAGTTCCATTTTGTGCCTCCTTCTTCGTTCCAATAATCTGTGACCTGTTCTTCAGTGGCTTGAACAAGCTGGTCATCCATTAAAACGAATGATAGACCATTTTTGATGCCCTCAGCATAAACACTGTATGTCAGCACTTCAAAATTTCCATTATTGCAGTAGCGCCACTCCTCATGTCCGCCTTCTTCCCCTTTTAAATTTGCCGTTTTCTTTGGTTCACTATCAAGGCAAATCATCAAGTTTTTGTCGATTTGTACTCTTATACTGTCTGAAAATACTGCTGCATTGGATTCCGATTTATCCGGTGCTATTTCTGGTTTTTCAGGAGTAGTGTTAGTGTTGCAGGCTGTTAAAATCAAAAGATTCATAATGCCTATAAAGAGCGTTTGCTTTGTGAAGTTATTCATGCATCAAAATTAAACTAATTGGGTAATTAGGGATTAACTTTAGAAGGAGATAGGTCTGTGATTTGAATATATTTCACATTAAGGAGGATCAGGAGTTTATGGTTCCCATAGTACTGGCCGAGATGGAAGTGATAGCTCTCGTCCTAGAAAAACTAATCAATTTGATGGTTTTTGAAGCTCTTGAAGATTCACGAGATCTCCAAAGCCATACAAAATGAAGGTTTTCTGGGGCGGGACTAAAGCGTACAGCTCGAAAGCCAGCTCAAAGACTACATCGAATTCAATTCTGATCGTAGTTTCTTCGAGAGACCATTTACAACCAAGTCATAGGAATGCTCTATGAGTTCTATCAGAAATGCATCTTCTAAGCCTCTCTCAAAATACACAGTATTCCAGTGTTTTTTACTCATATGATATCCAGGGATGATGTCGTCATATTGCTCCCTAAGTTCAATTGCCTTTTCCGGATCACATTTGAGATTGACTCGAAATTCATCTTCATTAAGACTTGTAGCTCCGAACATCTTATTTAGGACTTTAAAGACTAAAGTGTTTTCGTCAAAAGGAAAGGATTCAGTAACTCCTTTTTTCGATAAACAATAAGATCTAAATTCCTCAATATTCATGCTTAAAACGAGTAGCTTATACCACCAATAAGGACCAATCTTTGGGCAGGGTAATTTGACCACATTTGGTAATTCACACCTAAAATGTTGTGGAAATCAATGAATGCGGATAAGCGATGTGTGTACCGATATTCAGCACCTAGAACTACATCAGTAAAACCTTTGATCGTTTGCGTTTCAAAAGTGTTTGTCTCAATATTATAATTTGATTTTCTGGGAGAGTTATAGGTAATG
>JALEGO010000332.1 GCA_022763165.1 Flavobacteriales bacterium | reverse complement strand
GAAGGAGAAATTCTGGACTTTGAAGCGGGTGGATATATTCAAATCGATGTACCAGAAATCACAGTTGACTACAAAGACATAGACATTACAGCGCATCCAGAACATCATAAGGATCCTCAAATGTTCCAAACAGAATGGGATAAATTTGGATTATGGGATTTAAAAATGAAAAATGATGAGGAGGTCTTTAGGGCATATTCCATGGCCAACCATCCAGCTGAAGGAAATATTGTTATGTTAACAATTCGTATTGCTACGCCTCCATGGGATAGAGAGAAGAATGCCTGGATGGATGTGAATCCGGGAATCTGTTCATCATATGTGTTTGGATGCAAGCCTGGCGATAAAGTAACTATTTCTGGTCCTTATGGAGAGTTCTTTATCAAGGAGACAGATGCGGAAATGGTTTACATCGGTGGAGGGGCAGGTATGGCTCCAATGCGATCTCATCTTTTCCATCTCTTTCACACGTTGAAAACTGGAAGAAAAGTAACGTACTGGTATGGAGGTAGGTCCAGAAGAGAACTCTTCTATGTTGACCACTTTAGAAAGATTGAAAAAGAGTTTCCAAATTTCAAATTTTACATTGTATTATCGGAACCTTTACCTGAAGACAATTGGGTGGAGAAGAAAGACGTAAACGACCCAGAAGGTGATGGATTCCTAGGGTTTGTTCATCAGGCAGTTATCGATCAATACTTATCTAAGCATGAAGCTCCTGAGGACATTGAATTTTATTTCTGTGGACCTCCCTTGATGAATCAAGCTGTTCTTAAAATGTGTGATGATTGGGGAGTACCAGAGGAGAATGTCTCCTTCGATGATTTCGGTGGTTAAATTCAAGACTTCCTTTTCTCTTTAAAAGACGAAACCTGGCTTCGCCAAATAAGAAGTACATTTTATGAAGATTATGTATCTTTAATAAATTCGTATTCTTCTTTTGAATTAAAAATCAAATGGACAACCTTTTTGATAAAGCCCGGATTTTCGCCTTAGAGACGCACAAAGGGCAAAATTATGGGCCTCATGACTATAGTTATCATCTTGAGGCAGTTGTTGCTGTTGCAATCGAGAACGGTCTTAGTGAAAACATTGTTGCAGCCTGTTGGCTTCATGACACAATTGAGGATTGCCCGGTTTCATACAATGATATTAAGCGAGAATTTGGTGAGACGATAGCCGAAATAGTGTATTGTGTGACAGATGAGATGGGAAGAAATCGAAAGGAGCGTAAGGAAAAGACATATCCCAAAATACAATCAAATCATGATGCCATCTGTGTTAAAATATGCGATCGTATCGCTAATTTCAACGAATCCATCAAGAACGCGAACAAGGGTTTACTGAGCATGTATACAAAAGAACATGCTGAATTCAAACAACATTTGTATTTCGAAGATCATCAGGCCTCACAAAAAATATGGATGGTTCTTGAGGGCAAGATCGAGAAGGCCAAAGAAATTCTAGGCAAACACGTTACGCAATAACAGGACAGATTCATGAAGCAAGTTATGTCGCTTAAAAACCTTTTGTTTTGGTTGGCATGCTCCTCTTTCATTTACTGCTCATGCCAAAAAGACGAAGCGATCAATTGGAATAAGATTGAGACGCTCTATTATAATGGCGATATCTATACCGTAAATGAAAACCAGCCCAAGGCAGAGGCCATGATAATAAAAGGCGGCAAAATTATTGCTATTGGAGGCGCTGAAATCGAAAACTTGGCTTCAACCAATGCCTACAGAGTAAATCTCAATGGGGCATTTGTAATGCCGGGAATTCATGATGTGCATATGCACCCCTTAGAAGCGGCTTCAGAAAATTTTCAATTCTCACTTGATGAAAATGCCTTACAAGTAGAAGATTATGTCCTTGACATAGAAAAGGCAATAGACCAAAATGAAAGCTCAGATTGGATTTTAGGCTGGGGATTTGACTTGAATATTTTACTTAATACTCCAGGCGACCCTAGAGAAATATTAGACCAACTTAGTTCAGATAAGCCAATAGCAATAATGGAAAGAACATCACATTCCGTCTGGGTAAACTCCAAGGCTTTGCAGATTGCTCAAATTGATTCCAACAGCACAGATCCTTCAGGAGGCATCATCATGAAAGACGCTAATGGTATACCTAATGGGTTATTGATCGACAATGCGGGAAATGAGATGATAGATATTGCAATCAGTTCAACTCCAGACCAATCACAGAATGATTATGATGGACTCGTAAATTTCGCTTTACCCGAATTAGCAAAAAATGGAATCACTTCTATTTGTGACGCAAGAACCTACTGGAAAAGGGAGCATCACAAGATTTGGCAAAGAATAGCGAATGAAGATAAACTGACAGCTAGAGTCAACTTGGGTCTATGGATATATCCTTCTGAAGACGATAATTATCAAGTCTCGGAGTTAAAAAGCTTGTATCAGAATGATTCAGCGAGCCTTCTAAAAATTAATCAAATTAAATTATACTCAGATGGGATCGTTATCAATACAACATCAGCTATGCATAATGACTTTAATGTTAATCTTCTCGGTTTATCAACTAACAATGGGTTAAACTATATAGATGAGAGCAGAATGACATCTTATATCAGTGCGCTAGAACCAGTTGGTTTTGATTTTCATATCCATGCTATAGGTGATCGAGGTGTGCATGAGGCATTGAATGCTATAGAGTCAGCGGGTTCAAATTCTGGTCGACACAGATTAACACACGTAGAATATGTAAATCATCAAGATTTACCTAGATTCAAGCAACTCAATGTCACCGCAGATGCCCAGGTGGCTGGAGATTTTAGCCAACCAGAGCATTGGCATGAAAACGATCACTTAGTGAACCCTAGCCTGAATTCTAATATCATTCCTATAAAGAGCCTTCTCGAAAACAATGCTAGATTAACCTTGAGTAGTGACTGGGATGTCAGTGACTTAAATCCGTTTATTGGAATACAAAATGCTGTAACGCGTGCTCCCCAAGAAATCGCAATTACGGAAGCCATAAAAGCATATACAATCGATGCTGCTTATATCATGCGCCAAGAGGAAACTGTTGGGACTTTGGAAGTAGGAAAAGATGCTGATTTTATCATATTAAACCAAAATATAACCGAAATTCCCAGTGAGGAGATTTCATATACCAAAGTTCTAGAAACATATCTTAAAGGAACTCCGGTCTTCAAACGTTAAAACTTATATTCAAATACCTAAAACTGAGATATCATAAGTCTTTCGTTGGTGTATAAAAATGTGAAACATATTCCAAAGAAATACGTAGAATATATTAGTGAAAGTTCAAATTTTTACAATATCATTTTTTCTTTTTCTATCAAAACTCATCTTTTCACAATCAGTGGGTATTGGTACTGTTAATTTTAATCCAGATTCATCCGCAATTCTAGATTTGAACAGTACAAACCATGGGTTATTATTACCTCGTCTTACTGAAGCCCAAAGAGACAATATTAACGATCCGGCTCAAGGCTTAATTCTATATCAAACCGATCAAGACTCAGGGTTTGTGTTCAATTCTGGTACAGCCGATAGTCCTCAATGGACGAAAATATTGAATACCAATGATAGTATCACAGATTCTATTGCCATTGTTAATGATAGCATAATTGTTCTATACAGCAATGGAGTAGAAATTGATAGGGACACGATTCCTTCAATTTTTCCTATTCGAGCGGATTCCATTCGTTTTGATACTGCCGGAAACAGTTTGACATCAACGAATGTCCAAGACGCCTTAGAGGAGATTGCAAATCTTGGGAATACCAGGCAAAACACATGGTTTGTAAGTATGAATGGCAATGATCAGACAGCACAAAAGGGTAATCCCTTTTATGCATTTTCAAACCCCTGGGAAGCTATTGACACAGCTCAATCCGGTGATTTAATATATGTATTTGAAGGAAGCTATTCGGGATATGCCAATAGTTTCAAGTATTTCCTTGCCAGTACCAACTTATACAAACCTGGGGTCAATTTCTTTTTTGAAGATGTGGAACTCACCGCCCCCCCCTGCGTTGCCGCTAATGGTTACGGAAGACGGTTCTTTGATATCACTTCAAGTGGGACTCAAAGAGTAATGGGTAGAGTTGATATGAACTTTTATGGAAGCACATACGACTTTTTTGCAGGAGCAGCTAATGTCGATGGGTTCGATTGGTATTGTGAAGGACAGCGTTTGGGTATTTTTTGGATGTCTGGTGGATCCCAAAACGGATTGGTTGAAATTCGGGCAGAACAAGGTAATGTGGGCACATATTATAGGCAATTTGGCTCAGCAACAGACTCAATAAAAGATATTGTATTTAAAGCACATTCTGATAAAGTTGAAGGAATACTCTACGGAGCCTTAGCCATTACTGGAGGTAATATTGCCAGAGTAACACATCAAACCAGCTATGGGTATTTGGATATCACCTCATATTCAAGTGTTGTGAACTGGGAAAGAGGCATGTTAGCATTTCAAGGGAATTCAAGTGTGCGAAATGACATTGATGTTAAAATTCAAATTGACAAAGGAATTTTTGGAGGAACCTCTAACTACAATTTATACGGAGGCTATATCATAAGCGATTCTAGAGTAAAGTATGACTTGAATTGTGATTATTGCGAATTCACAAACCCGAATGCCAACTTAATAGGCAAGGTGGTCAGCTGGGTCTCTGGAATTACAGGAGACATAACAGGAAACTATTACTTCAAAAACAACGTTCCAGCAATTAGTATGAATCGGTCCGCTAATTATAATAGTGGAGAATACATTAAGCTAAATGCAAATGTATTTTCAGATACTGCAATAATAGAGGTCGCGAATGCATCTCATTCTCTTAATCATCATTATATACTCTCAGGTCATTACCAGACATCTTCCACTCCTATAATCAATACTGGCAGCATCAATAACGGAAGACTCACCTTTGAAGATCTTCATTTGGATATACTGTCTGGCGATTCTGCAATTACCTCAACTCAAGCCATTAATATCACTTCAAACAATGCATTCAGCAATTCTTGGGACATCAGTAGCAACGTTACTTTCAATAGCTACCGACCATTGGAACAAAGGTTGCAAAAAGAACTATTCTCACCCACCGTAGGTACAACCAGTCTCACAAATGCATTTGGCAGACTACCGATTAATACTGCACAAATCTGGCTTTTAAAAAAGAATGGAAGTACTTCTGAAGAATTACTGGAGACAATAGACTTCTCAGTGGTCCCTTCAACGGGAACAGTAAATCTAACAACGCCCAGTATAGCGGGCGATGTGTACTTAATGCGATGGTTCTATTGACCTGATTAAAATCATATTCGAATGCCCAGGACCGAGATATCATCCGTTTGTTCATGGGTACCTTTCCATTTCTTGAATGACTCTTCAAGAACGCCTTTTTGGGCCTCACAAGGTTTCATAATGTTCCCCATCAAAAGGTCTCTAAAGGGTTGATAATAGAACTTACGCCTGTTTGGACCACCCATCTGATCGATATAACCATCAGTAAACATGTATACCATATCACCAGGTTCTAACTTCGATTCATGATGAGAATAAGACTCCCCATTTTTGAAATCCATTTTTCCTAAAGTCAAGGGGTCACTTTTAAACTCATTCAAACCATGTTTATTAATAATGTAAATGGGCGTATTGGTGCTAGCCAAATGAATCTTATCTCTTTTTTTGCTAATCGCACAAATGGAAATCTCCATACCAAAATGGACTTTTTGTGGTTCGTTGCGATTTGCCAACATCCTGGCCATTTCCCTGCTTAAAATATTGAGTATGAAGTTGGGCTGAATGACACCGTATTCTTTAATAACACGTTCTAACAGATTGAAACCTAACATAGATGTCAGTGCACCAGGAACACCATGACCCGTGCAATCAACAAGTGCAACAATATCAGCATAACCCGCATCAAACGTCCAATAGAAATCTCCACTAATGATGTCCTTTGGATAATATATAATAAATACATCACTGAACTTATTGGCAAGTTCTTCTTCAGTAGTCAAAATGACCTTTTGAACATCCAGCGCACTGTGAATACTCTCCAAGGTTCTATTTTTCTCCTTCTCAATTTGATTTTTTTGGAAGGAAATTAAGTCTTGCTTTATCCTCATCTCATCAGTAGACTTTCTTCGAAGTCTATTCTGGGAGTATAAAAGCAACGCAATGATTAACACAGAAAACAATCCTAAGAGCAAGTACTTAGAGGCCTTAGATTGATTAACTATTCTTTCCTCCTTTAATTCATTTTCAATTTGTAATAGCTTCAAAGCATAATCTTTTTGTTCAAAATCATACTTGACCTGCAACCTTTGAAGTTGTTCATTCATTTTTTTGGAATGAATGCTATCGTTCAGAATCAGTACGCGATCCATTAACTTTTTTGATTCTTTAAACTGATAGAGTTTGTAGTGACATGCACTCAGTATTTTTAGAATGTCTCTTTGGTCAGAAATAATATCATTATTTTCAAAGTATACTAAAGCTTTACTACCATGATGGATTGATAAATCTGGCTTATCAATGTCCAAATAAATTTTAGCCAAACCAAGATTTGCTCTAGCCTCAAACTCATGATATCGTCCGATTAATCGAATACTGTCTAAGACTGACTGATAGACCGTTTGTGCTTGAATTAGATCACCCTTTTTGTAGAGTATTTCTGCATACCCCATCCGCCAAGTCAATTTTTGCTCTAAGTTGTTCAAACACATTTGCGCCTTTTTCAAGTTGAGTATCGCATTGTTGTAATCTTCCAATAAAGCATATGCGTCCGCTAAATTCATGTACGCTGAATACAGTTGTAGTGTGTCATTTAGTTCTTTTTTGAGTGCCAAAGATTTATTGAAGTTCTCAATTGACTTTTTATGATTTCCTGTAAAACCAAATATTAACCCGATATTGTTATGTATGCGAGCGGCAGTCATTTTATCGTCAATTTTTAAAGATATTTCAAGGGCCGCACTGAAAAACTCCATGGCCTTTTCCATTTGTTCTATATAATAGTAGCAGGATGCTAAATTTAGCAAGCGAGCGCTCAAGTCTGCCGAATCACCAAGTGTTCTCAATATGGAAATTGAGGAGTCATAATTGTCTATAGCCTCATTGATGTTATTGAATTTTGTGTTGACGTAACCTCTGACAAAATATGAATCTTCTAAACTTTTTTGGTCGCCAATGACTTTGGCTAAATCCACCAACTTGTTGCTGTATAAAAGCGCTGAATCCTGATAAATGTCGTCCAGGGTATATTTAAGAACCAGTGCTTTGCAGGCCTCAAGTTTCACAGTATCCTCAACTGAATTGAGAAGCCCATGAAGATCCTCAATCGACATTTGTCGATTGACTTGACCATGTCCACCTTGCCCATGCATGAAGAATAGAATAAAAATGAACAGAGTTTTACAAAGGTATCGCATAGCGGTTTGGCTGTCTATTGTTTTGGTTTAAAAGCTATTCCTACGATTATTCATATTGAGGGTTTCATTAAAAGCATATTATCCCTTCATTTGTACAAGATAGTATTATTTCTCAACCAAGTAGAAAGATTAATTTCGCAGGACATGAGATTCAGTCAGTCCGTTATATTAACTATATCAACAACGTTTATAACGATTTTTGTAGCCTGCAAACAAGAAACGTCCAAAGAGTACTTTAATATTCAAAAGAACACTCAAGGAACAACTCTAAATATTGTAGTCGAAACATCAGATGTTAAATTCATCGAGAGCATTACAGATAGTGTCTTGAATCAAGTTGACTTAGAACTATCCACATATATTGATCACTCTGCAATCTCTCGTTACAACTCCAATAGTCTTTCTAACATTTCTGATGAATACCCTCACTTACTAAAAATGTTGGCGCTTTCGCACCAGATTTCTACAACTACAGATGGGGCTTTTAGTCCATACATGAAGAATTTAATGGACTATTATCGTTTTGATGCTTCCATGGAAAAACCAGAAGAAATATCTAAAACTACCATTGACTCTATAATGCAGATTCCAAGAATTTCGAACATTCTTTGGCAGGACTCTAGCATCAAGTCATTCGAAAAGTCAGATCCTAGAACCAAACTAGATTTCAACGCAATTGCTCAGGGATATTCTGTTGATCTTTTAGCTCAACAGTTTGAGCAGAATGGACTTGAAAACTATCTCATTGAACTGGGTGGAGAAATTAAAGCCAAAGGAGTAAATTCTAAGAATAAGCCTTGGAGAATAGGCATCGATCTTCCTTTGGATAAAAACGAAGGCAGACCTTTACATTCCACAATAGAACTTCTGAACAAATCCTTAGCGACTTCTGGAAATTACAGAAAATTCTACATGCTTGATGGGGTTAAATATGCTCACACACTTAACCCTATAACTGGTTACCCAGCTAAGAATAGTTTATTAAGTTCTACTGTCATTGCTGAATCCTGTGCGATTTCTGATGCATTTGCAACAAGTTTCATGGTAATGGGATTTGAGAAGGCTAAATCTTTTGTCGAAAAACAGGATAGTATAGAAGTTATTTTAATTTATTCAGATCAAGATTTTTTAAAAACTTACTATTCACCTGGACTAAAGGACAAAATTCAGTTGATTGATCGCAGCCCATAGGCTTCCCTCTTCAAGACGGAAATTCGTATAAATTTCATTGTCACATACCTCAAACATAGAGGTGTAAATTAGGCAGCTGTGTTGGGGTTTTTACATTTTTCCTCTGGAGACGCACCACATAAACCACAGGATCCTCCCTCCTTTTGTAACAAAGGATTATTACTTGAACAAGTTCCTGCAAATTCACCATTCTTCTTTACAAGAATTTTGATAGCGATACCAGCGAATGCTAGACCTAGTAATATGATTGCAGCTAAATATTGCATACAACAAAGATAAGAATAAAACTATTGAATCTGATTTAACTCTCCTTTTCCAGTATGCTCCAATACATTAACATTAATTGTATTCCCATACAAGAAAATATTGCCATACCCCAGCATTTTACAGTCCAGAGTATCTGTTACAAAAACATCACAATCACCGTCTGAAGACTGTTCTACAAAAGCTCTTTTACATGAAAATTGGCTCCCCTTAAAAGTTACTAAAGAACTAATCCAGAGCTTCATAGACTCAGTTTTACCCGTCACGCTCATAGTTCCAGAAGTAGTACTTGATGTGTTCCAAAAGTAGAAATCCTGACACTCGAGTTTTATATCAACGATATTTGCTCTACCTTCAAACACGATCCCAAATTCATCAAGTTTTAGCGTATCTTCAGAACGTATGATCGCTGTTTTATGACTTTCTATTTTCTTTAAATCTGGCGAATAGATCTTCAAAACTATTTTTGATTTTTTAGGGTTGAGCCATTTTTTATTAGAATTACTTGCTAATGTTAGTATAGAATCCTTGGTTACATAAGTAATCTCATCAACGAAGGTCTCATTACCAATTATTTCCAGAGCATATTCTTGTGATTGAACCAAGTAAATTTCAAACGTATCTTCAAGCTTCAATGAATGAAAAGGTTCTACATCGATCACTTTTATTTCTTCTACATCAGAAACACAAGAGCTTATTGACAAATAGAAAAGAAAATATAAAATACGCTTCATTACTATAGTTTAAACCCAATCCCTATTTCAGGAAAATCTGCAACCAGGTTATGAGACTTTATT
>JALEGO010000331.1 GCA_022763165.1 Flavobacteriales bacterium | reverse complement strand
GCATCATTAAAATAAATATAAGTATTTGATTGGGTGTTATTTATGAGTTAGTTGAACTTGTGGTGAATCTTTTAAAAAGAAAAAAGTCCGAAAATGCGAATCGGACCTCTTTCACCACTAAACCTCAAACCTTAAAAATACATTTAAGCATACGTGATTTTCCTGAATTTGTTACGTTTTAGGACAATTTATTCTAAATCTAGATTCATACTTATGACTTTATAGCCATTTGTAGTTCTCAAAAACTGAATAAATGATTGATAGCCCAGTGATTCAGGATTCCTGATGCCAATTTCAAATACGGGGAATTCCATTGACTTGTGATCTCCGCAATTGTCATAATATTCGTTGAATCGAGATGATTCAAAGATATAGTGATTTAGATGTTCGTTGAAAATGGAGGTTTGCTTTTCTCTGGAATTACAAATTCGTTGTATGTATTTGGAGTAATTCTTTAATAGGTCCTCTTTAGTCATTTGTTCCCATTGCTCATTGCTCTTAGACCAATAAGCTATTTCTAAATCATAATGATTAGGACTTATAGGGTGCATCAAAAAAGAACCTTGATACCAATTACGAAATTCTCTTTTAGCGTTGATCAGAGAAAATGTCGCTCCTCGAGGACTTTTAAAGTAGTCTCTGTTGGGATTGCTTAAATCTGAAGATTCGTTTTCCCATTGAAAAGTTTTAAAAAGGTGTAGAGAATCCCTAGGGTAATCTTCTAGAAGCACATTATTGTTGGTGTCTATGAGCATTGTCACACCGTCCTTCCATGACCAATGTTCGCAAGGATTTTTCGGATCATATTCTTGATTTCCCCAACAAGCCTTTTTCGCATCTTTGATTACAATTGCTAAGCCATTTGTAAATGGTCTTGCATCAGAGTATTCAGCTGCAATTGAAACCTTTCCTTGTCGATTAAAAAAGCCAACTTTATCAGTTTTGCGATCTCGAAACCTTATAAAACCTTCTTTTTCGCAATCCGCTGTGTTATCCCAAAAATAGACACTGTCTGTACCAAATGTTTTACCGCTTTTGAGCAAATACTTGTCAGATCCCCAGGTCCCTTTGATCTGTTCGAGTACCGCGGCTATGTGTTCAAACCTATTGGTATGCGTAAAACCAGCCACATATTTAGGCGGTATTCTGACTTCTCCTTGCTCATCTTTGAAACCAACAAGTTCATCTTCATTCATAAATGAGTGCCAAGTGTTTTGTGAAAAGGCTAGGGCAGGCACAAGCATGGTTAAAATGAATACTTTCATTGGATCTTTTATAGGCAAACGCTTATTTAGACAAAAGGAACAGCTTACTGATCAATGCTTACTCTAATACCTTCTGAATGTGAAGTAAACTCTGGAGCATACATACACTGGATACTCGTGATACCATTAGAAAAATCACCACTATGGCTTGCTCGGAGAGGATACTCAAATACAAAAGTGCCTCTTGGTAGGTAGTCAAAGAAGAAGTTTGTAGCAGCATCTTTCGTACTTTCATAATAACCTAAACCATCTTGCCATTTATATCTTGATAATACATTGATTGGCTCAAAGCCAGAAGCCCTTAAGTCTTTCATATGAACATACTCCATATTCCGATCAACTTGAAGCTCTATACGAACAATCACCTTGTCACCAATTTTAACTTTCTGATCTTTGATTGGAATTAATTTCTTACCTGTTTTAGTGGTAACCTCAATAAAGAGATCCTTTTTTAATTTCAATGGAGTTTCATGGCTTTCAATTTTATCTAAATCTTCAAAGTATTGCCAATACAAGGCACCCCAAGCTACACCTGAAGTATTTTTCGTTACGGTTATATTTCCTTGATTTCTTTTGATCTCACTGCCATTCCATGATGTTTTAAAATAATTTGTGCCGGGTTCAGTTTCTACAAATCTATCCTGTGAAGACTCATTTTTTTGATAAACAATCTTTTCGTTTCCAATTGTAATATCAACTTTCTGATTGTCATCCAATAAATCCACACCGTTCATAAATAAGGCATAACAAGCATTTGCAGTAGCCTTTGTGGTTTTCCAATCATTTACCTGTTTTTGTTTCAACAACCACACTTTTAAATTCTCAACGGTTTCAATGTCATTGTTAATTTCATTAAAGGTCTCGATCATTAAGGCTTGGGTTTCAATTGGAGCTTGATACCAGTAATATCCTCCGTCCATCATACCCTTCCAATACATGCCCAGTTCTTCATGTTTAATAGCTCTTTGTTTCAAGGATTCACAAATAAGATGTTCAATATGGATACCTGTTTTCGAAGTACCTCTTCTATGATGAGCTAGGGCGATCATGCCTTGGGCATAATTATTAAATTCCAACCAGTATTCTTCTGCTTGCTTCATAAAATAATCATGGGCTGTTTGAGCGGTTTTTGAAAGTGGAATTTTTCCAAAAAAGCTTCTGGCATAGAGGTATTGAATTTGGCTATAACCAATATGTTGATTCTTCAAGTAGTCTTTGTCATTCTTTTTTATTTCTCTGTAGTCTTCCACAATTCGCGCATCTAAATACCTAACTCCTTTTTGGATCATATTGAAAGTTTCATAGTTTTCTCTAACAGACTTAATACCCAATTTATCGAGATGTCCGAATCCAGTTATAATGTGAGTTGTAATATATCTACTATCGCGCATTCCTGGAAACCAAGTCCAACCACCATTGGGTGTTTGAGCTTCTTTCACTTTTTTGAAAGCTTTTCGCATCTCATTTGACATTCTATTCAAATCAAACAGTACCGATATCCTTCGCTTCCTTTGTTCCTCGTTTTTTGCTTGTAGAACCCATGGAGTTTCTTCTAATATTAGTGATTTAAGCTCTTGATTCTTTTGAAGCTTAGACAAGAAAGACTCAGGGCTTTGATTGCCCCAGGCATCGACTATTGTCTTAATCTTGGGATTGGAATTCATAATTTCTGTGGCAATAGAATTTGAATAATACCTTGTAAAGGTTTGCTCGGTGCATTCATAAGGATATTCCATCATATAGGGCATAGCTTGAATCGCATACCAAGCTGGATTTGAAGTGAACTCAAGAGTCAACTTATGATTTTTCAGAGTTTTAGAATCATAATTCAGCAGTTTATTGAACTTGAATTTTTTAGATTCATTTGACCTGATGGGTAAGGGCATGGATTCCGTGACCAACATTCTATTGGTTAAAATTGGAATAGAATTCTCTTCTCCATCTGTAAAATCACCTGCCTCTGCTACGACTTTATAGGCCACTGCTGAAAAGTCATCAGGAACTGTCAGTTCCCATTCAACAGCTTTGCTTCCTTCTGAGTCTAGCTTTACAGTTTTTTGGGCGTTCACATTTTTAAATTGAGCATCAACAGATTCGTTTGTAAAAGGATTGATTAAGAATAATTGACAACTTCCTGAGAGTGGTTTTTTGGAAATATTTGAAACCTTACTTGAGATGGTGATTTTATCTCCCTGCCTCAAAAAACGTGGAGCGTTAGGGAAAACCATCAAATCTTTCTGAGTAATGATTTCTTCTTGTATAGTGCCAACTTTGAGATCCTTTGTGTGAGCAAGCCCCAAAAATTTCCATTTTGTTAATGATTCAGGAACTTCAAAGTTTACTACGATTGAACCCGCTTCGTCTGTAGTCAGTTGCGGAAAGAAAAAAGCCGTCTCATTAAAGTTGGAGCGAGCTTTAATTTGGCCTAAAGCTCTTTTTTTACCGCCAACATTCGATTTTCGATCTTCGCCTTCCGCTTTACCAAATCTTCCATGAGCCATAGAAGCCCCACCAACATCTGCTTTGGCAATTTCTTCCGTAGCTGCAAATTCTCCTGCTATCGCTTGGTTCGCAGACATAGGTAAATTAGTCTGGGCATCTAGAGAATTTTTAAGACTTTTGCTTGTACTGCGTGTTATAGCCCCAGTGGTGGCTATGGTTTGATACCAACCATCAAAAGCAAAACTTTCGTTATAATATCCTGTATATGTGTAATAACCAAACCAGTTGAGCCGGTTATAGTATAATGGCTGAACATACTTTGTTTCTTCATAAAACCCTTTGGAATGTTGCTGAGAGCTTTGAACAGCAAACGAGTTATATTGATCCCAATACAGTCTCGAATAAAAGCCTTGATAGAGGTCCAATGAAAGCTGATTCGAGGCAAATGCATCCAAAGAGGCATCATACATAGTTGCGAGCATTTCTGCCATGATTTTGTCTCCGGTTTTGCCTTTAATTTTCAATTTCCATTGTTCCTTTTGACCAGGGAGCAACTTGTCTCTAAAAGTCTCAAAGCTTATATCAAGTTTCTTGTTTGTGAAGGGCACATTAATAATAGATTTATGACTGTACGCTCTGGACTTATTTACAGAAGTAAAATGAAAAACAAGCCCACCACGGTATTCTTCTTTAATTGGAAATTCAACTAATTGTTGATTCTGATTTAGCTTTAACCAATATCTCTTGATAATCTTGTCGTCTGATTCTACTTCACAAAGTACTTTAGCGTCTTTTGCATTTGAAGAAACGATGATTTGAGCATTTTCTCCTGGTTCGCCAGTGTTGGTCAATTC
>JALEGO010000330.1 GCA_022763165.1 Flavobacteriales bacterium | reverse complement strand
TAATTGACCAAACTGATCAATCACGAATAAACCAGAATCTTCACTTAGGTTGAAACCTACTGTTCTGTACGTTCCGTCATTCAATTGTGTGGATTCGTAAAACCTTTTGTCATCATTAATATTTGTTTGATCACCATAATGCTCAATCCAATTTTGAGATTTTGCAGGATATGATAGGATAAGCATAAGTGGTATTAAAAGTCTTTTCATTGTTGTAGATTTCATTTTAAAATATTTTCATGATACAAATATGTGGTGTAAAATTTTCTGAAAAAATTACTAATATTACAATATTTACTAAATTATTTTTGTTTAAGTATTAGATAAACAGATTTTTATATTTTAAAATATACTATGAAAAATATAAAATCAATAGTTTTTTTAAAAAGCCTGAGCACAGTTGAATTCAAGAAGTTGAGTGCTTTCTTCGACTCCGAATTCTTTTCAATGTACAATTCCTCTCGAAAGCTACATTCGATTTTAGTACCCTTTTATCCAAGTTTCAGAAAGTTGCCAAGCAAAGAGCTTATATATAAAAGCCTCTATCCCGGTGATTTTAACGAAAAGAAGTGGTATTTGACAGTAAGTCGCTATTATAAAAGCCTTGAAGACTTTGCAGCACATACCAGATTAAGCAACAACGCATTGCTAAAGGAACAATTGACCTTTGAAGAGTTGATCGATAGGGCTGATGAGAATATCATTTCTGAAAAACTCAAGATGTTGAAGAAAATGTGTTCCAAAAGGACTTTTCCTGTATCCCAAAGACTGTACACTGAAATCCAAATCGAAGAATTGTGTTTTGATTATTACTCAAAGCTGCAGAAGTCTGAATCTATGGACAATCTCCAAGATTTATTTGAGAATATCGATTACCATTTTCTTTATTTGAAACTCAAATATTCTTGTGAACTACTAACCAGAAAGAATGTATTTGCACAAGAATTTGATTTTTCAAGTGTTGATTTACTTATAAATTATGCCTCAGGCCGAATAGATGAGGAAAAACCTGTTATCTATACATATTTCCGCCTATTAAATCTGGTTAGAAATGGAGCCGAAGAGGATTACATTTTTTTGAAAGACTACATTTTTAATAATGTAGATAACATCGAGTTAAGAGATCTGAGGGATATGAACGTTTTCATGATCAATTTTTGTATTAAAATGATCAATACTGGTCGACAGAACTACCTATCAGAGCTACTAGATCTATACCAGCGACTTCTAGAGTTTAAAATCATTATTGAAGGTGATTTTCTAAATCTTTTTGATTTTAAAAATATCTCAACCGTTGCTATTAGGTTAAAAAAGTACAAATGGTTAGAGTCTTTTACTGAAAACTATTTGCCTTACATTAGGAATGAATACAGAATTGTAGCTGAGGCCTATAATTTATCAAGAATTGCCTTCGAGAAAGGCGATTATAAAAAAGTCATATCGCACCTTAGAACGTTGGACTACCCTGATATTTATTATGAATTGGATTGTCGAATACTATTGATAAAAGTTTACTATGAACGAGACGAATTTGAATTTTTTGAAATCAATAGCAATTCTTTAAAACAACTTGTAGAAAGATCAAAATCAATTTCTTCCTATCAAAAACTGACATATAGAAATTTTCTGCGTTGGAGTGGAAGGTTAATGCGCTTAAAAGAAAGGGCGCAAAAAATGCCGAAAAAATGGTTGCAGGAATATTCAGAAACCAATGAGCTTGCTGACCGTACATGGATTTCTGAAAAAATGAGTAGGTTCGATTAGAAGCTCATGATGTACCATTTTCCATTGATCTTTGTCATCATCATGGTTTCGTTACTGCGGGATTCGCCTCCCGGATGATTAAACCAAAACGGTACGGTAGCGCTTTCGGTTCCAGCTTCAGCCTCACCATATTTAATCTCCCCATTGAGTTTCCCTTTAGCAAAATAGGAAACATATTCTTTTTGAATTTCTTTTGATTCTGCTACATTGCAAATGTAATCTCTAGTATCACCATCATTTCCTCCTTTAGGAGGACAGAGTTTATGTAGGTTACTAAAATCATTTTCGCGAGCGGCTCTGAAAATTTCTTCCATAACGGATTCGGGGGTGCTTTGAAAGTCTTTGTTTTGCCCAGTGCTTAATATTGGAAGCATGTATAGACATAAACCAAAATATAGTTTATTCATAATTCAAATGTTGAGTTGTAAGTTGCTTAAAAATAATACGCTTGAGACAATTAAGGCGCTGTAAAACGTCAATTTTCCGAAATTAATATCCTTTTTTTTAGGCGGATTGATGATGGCCTCATCAAGCAATTCTGCTTCTTTTTCCTTTCTAAAGATTGGAAGCATGAATCTCAAGATCAACCCTACAAAAAGACTGATTATAAAAACCATAAATGCTGTGCTCATCATACTCGAAGGATAGATCTGCTTTTGGATCATAAGATCAACAAGAGCACCGATCATCAAGGTGGCAAGTAAATACTTACTTGTATGTGATCTTTCGGAAATCATTCCATATCCAGGTCTTCATCCAAAAGCATTTCATTCGATTGATCTTTATCAATTTTGATCAATTTAAAAATGTAATCTTTTGACATCCAGAGTGCACCTAGGGCAAGTCCAATGAAAATTGATGCTGTACCACCTGGCCAATGCATAATTTGAGCTAGTCCTCCAAATGTTATGAAAATAGCTGCAAGAAAAAAAAGAATGTTAGAATATAATCGCTTCACAATGAGGAGCAATTTAAGGATAAAAAATGTGAAGTTAGGACTATCTGATCAGTTTCTAACTTTGGATTAGAACCATTTATTCAGAAATTTTCAGCAGTACTTTCCCTTTATTTCCGGGATTGTTCACATCTTCAATTGCCTTTAAATAATCCTCAAACGGATAGATTTTTCCAACTTCGGAGTTCAATACTCCCTCCGAGATTAGTTTCCCCACCCTCTTAATGATACCCAGTTTTTTCAGTAAAGACTTATCCGAAAGCCAGTTTGTAACAAAGAAGCCTTCCACGCTCGAAAGAGGCGTCATCAGGTCTCTAGGTGAAAATGTTAGTGGATCCGTGGTCAATGTGCCATAAACCAACATTTTACCTTTCAATCCAAGGCATTGAAGCATTTTGGAAGGAAGGTCACCGCCAATTGGATCCAAAGCGCATTGAGCCCCCTGACCATTTGTTATATTGTATACTTCTTTTTTAAAATCTTGGGTTTTAATGTTTAATACATGATCAGCTCCCAATTTCATCAAATGGTTTCTTTGTTCATCATTTCTGATAAGACTAATGGTCTTAAAGCCAAATTTCTTTCCTAAGCGGATAACCATTTTACCCAGTTCTGAGTTTCCTGCAGATTGTAGCAGGAAGTCTCCAGTTTTGCATTTCAGCACTTCTTTGATCATGATGTATGCAGTCATTGGATTGACAAATGAAGTTGCCGCTTCTGCATCCGATAAACTCTTATTGACAGGTAGCGCCTGTTTTGCAGAAACAATATTGTATTCTTGCCAATTCCCTTTGTCTCCACCAACTACAGCAACTCTTTTGCCCATTAGTCTTTTGCTGAGAAAACCTTTACCAGCTTCAACTACAACACCTACTCCTTCGATACCTGGAATATTTGGAAGTGCAGGAATCTTTCGTTCACCAAATGGATCAATAGACAAATCATCTTCTTTGTCATGATTCCAAATGGTTTTGGACACAGCATTTTTATAAGTTCCTTCGATTGTGTTGTAGACATCCGAGGGATTTAAAGGACTCATAAGCATTTTGACTTTCACTTCACCTTCCTTGGGGCTTCCTGGTTCAGGAATATCTTTTAGCTTCAATACTTCCTGGGCTTTACCATAACTTTCGAACACAAGTGCTTTCATGGTGCAAATGTAAACATTTAGTTTCCCAAGTAGCCAGGTAACCAGTTTACCAGGTAACCAGACCGAATGCTGGTTTTTGAACCCGGTCCTTCGACTAAGCTCAGGGACCTACTACAGTCATTTCGACTGAAGCGCAGCGAAACGGAGAAATCTAATACCTCTAAATAATTCTGCTAAGACAAAGACTTTCAACTTGAAACTTTCAGCCGTTTTGTGGAATTATGATGTAATATGTACCTTGTAGACGTTGGCCCTAGCCAGGATTGCAGAGGAAATCCTTTTGGTTTTATAGGTAAGAATCAAGCTTAAATTCATTGATTTTTAAACCAAAAGATTGAAACGGAAAGCCTGAATAGCTCATAAAATATAATTTATGTCTGAAACACTTACTTATCAATATGCGCAACCTTCTAATTTAGAGAAATCACCTGATCAGTCGAGTTTGTTTTTGTCGAAATATTCGGAAGTAATTAAAGAAGAAGCCCCATGTTTTTTTTGGGGTAAGATGACGCAGCCATTTGAACTTTCAAAGTGTCTTATTACGCTTTCAAATGTGGTTCAATCAAGTTTTAGCATGAGCCCTTTTCAAATGAGTTTATTAAAGGACCCCATTGTTACTGCGGGTAATGAACGCATTCGGTTTGAAGGGTTTTCTCATTGTGCAGGGGTTTACGGGAGGGTAGATGTACTACCTGATGGACATGATGGTGAATTCATTGCATCAGGCACTACCAATGTGGATTTTAATCGTCCTATGATTACCGCTTTGAGTGGAGTTCAAAAGAAGCAAAATGTAGTACTTTCAGTAGGGCAAAAGGAAGTTGGTATCCATACTAAAGGGAAGTCTGTAATTGAGCGCAAAGTTCCATTACCAACGAAGTGGATCAAAGGCCTAACAACAGTGCAGTTGTATCAATCCGAATGTGAGTTTGTTGCTCAACTGAATAAAGTGCAAATTCTTCAACTTTTCCGGTCTATTCCCAAAGGCAAAATCAAGAAAGACTTTTATCTCATAAAACGTGGAAATCAATGGGTTTTTTCTCCGATTACTTCGAGACAAGGAGTAACTATTGGAGGTGTAGATCGCTTACATCTTTTGAGTAATCTCATGACTTTAGCAGATCAATTAAAAATATACGCTCATCCTAAAATGCAGTCTACAACTTGGCAATTGTATTTTGGTTCAGTTTGTTTTTCATTAAGTCTCTCTAGAGAACCCTGGCGAGGTTATTCGGGTGAAGGGGCTGCCTTAGATAAGTTAATTGATGATACTCCGGATGACTGGTTGGAAGCTGTTGATAATTTCGCCTTTGCAAATCAGTCATTCAATCCAGCCATGATGTCTGTTCAAGAGGGTCTTGCTTTACCAAAAGTGGAGAATATTGCTGCCAAGCTTTCTGCTATGGGATTGTTGGGTTATGATTTGGATGAAAACCAGTTCTATTACCGAAGATTGCCTTTCAAACTTCAAAGAATCTTAAGCCTAAACCCAAGACTCAAAGGTGCACAAAAGTTAATCGATCAAGATGCCGTACATATTATCTCTGAACAAAAGAATAGGGTAGAAGCTGAGGTTCAGGGGAGTGGGGTTAAGCACATTGTACTCCTTGATGATCATCAAGAACGTTGTACATGTACCTGGTACAGCCGTCATAAAGGCGACCGTGGACCTTGCAAACATGTTCTGGCCACCAAAATGAAAGTTAAAAGAAATTAAGATGAAATTTTTTCAAAAAAAAGCAATGACAATTGAAGAGCAGTTTCTGGAAATTTTAGAAAAGAAAAAAAGAAAGCCGTAATTCCTTTTTTCAAAGACCTTAGTGATGAGGATCGTCAATCCTTGTCTTCCATAATTGGTAAGAAGAAGAGATACTACTCCGAGTTCATCTCGCAAGGGAAAAATACATGGGGGGCTCGTGGTGATCAAGAGCACTTTTATGTATTATCTGTAGCCAGTTTTGTGTCTCAAAATCTCAAAGATTTTAAAAGGGATGAGTGCGCGTCTATTTTAAGTGGTGAAGAATTTTTTGAAATCTTGGAATGGTACCGACCTGTGTGGTTGTCGACATATCTGAATGAAGAGCTTTCCAGAGAATATTTACCTTATTATTTGGGTTATGGTAAACTCATGAAGCTGAAGAACATGCTTGATATATCTTTAGAACCAGGAGGATGGGCCAGAGCCCTTGTATCCTATATATTTCCGGAGCATGGCCAAAAGTTTCGAGATAAAAAAGTGAATTGGAAAAGGCTCTTGAACTTCCCCGAAACGCTGGATGAACATATTTGGTATTTATTTCAATACGAAACGGATATACATTGGACTGACCAATACGGGCAGGTGAGTGCAGATAATAATCGACCGGGGACATCATGGTCGCAATGCATTGCGGATGCGATACAAAATGGTAAGTTGGATAGAATGGCCATTTTGAAAGAAAGTGTTTTGGCTTCCAATAGGAACTTTAACAAGAATTTAAGTGGATGGTTTATCAATATGTTTGAAGCTCTGCAGCCTTCAAAAGAAGAGCTTTTAGAGATACAAGAAGAGCTATTTTCTATTTTTTCTGCCCCTCATAGCAAACCCATAAACAGTATTTTAAAACTGATTAAGGGTATCGTTCAAGAAAAAGAATTTGATACCGCTTCCTTTTTAGAAAATGCGAGTTTATTGCTGAATTCTGAAGTGAAAGTGACGGTAAAAACCACTTTGACTGTAATAGAAACTATAGCAAAAAGAGAGATCAATTCAGATTTACTTGTTGTTACATGTGAAGCCTTAGCAAATAAAGATGAAGCCATTCAAAAAAAGGCTGCCAAGTTAATTGTCAAATATGGCGAACAATTTAAAGAAG
>JALEGO010000005.1 GCA_022763165.1 Flavobacteriales bacterium | reverse complement strand
ATATCTTCCTGCGGATTCACACGAAATATCTTCATCTTCGCACGAGTTCCCATTTCCAAGCTAGGATGATCAAGATTTTTTCCCTCAACCATTAATATATAGGGTTCATGCGTCTTTTTATCAACCCACAAATAGCAAAAAGGCTTCTTTTCAATACAAAAACAAGGCATACCCCACTTTACAGTTTCATTTATTCTTGAATTCTGCTTAAGAATGATTGATCGCAGTGCGAGCAGGCAACTCTTGTTGGGTTCCTCTTGTTTTTCATAATACCGATTAATATCCATATTTTTTTTTTCAAAATATGCCTTATCACTGACAAGGGGCTGTCAGGGGTCTTTTATATGCAAATAAAAAAAGGGTCAAAAATGAGTTTTGACCCCTTCGTCATTCCTTACTTAAGATATTAACCATTTGTACTTTTTGAACACTGCCAATAAGTCTGATACAACACCGAATCACCATCAAACTTGACATCATCGATAATTTCATCTTTTCTGTCAGTGATTGAACCATTTCCACAAACTTCCTCTGTATTAATTTGTTCAATATTACCTCCTGTCATCGGGACTTTATATTGAACGCACTGCTCACATTTCTGACATGCAGCAAAGCTCACAACAGCTATGATAATAGCCACAAGGTTGGTTTTACGCATTAGTTTTTTTTGAGCCATTTACGCAAGTCGATTGGAAAGGGTTACATAAATGTTACAGTATGACCATGAACATTTGCCGCGTAATTTGTTTATTTGATAATGAAGGTTTTAGTTACTGGGGCTACTGGCTACATAGGGACAAGATTAATTTCTTACCTCTTGGATAAAGGTCATGAGGTGGTCTGTTGTTTGAGAGATCAACAACGTTATAAAGGCTATATCAATGAAAGAACTAGCTTTAACGAGATCGATTTCTTAAACGTAAATCCACAGGATAAACTTCCTGAAGATATCGATGTTGCATACTTTTTAGTGCATTCAATGGCAGGAAGTACCAGCGAATTTGAAAAGCAAGAACTCGAGATTGCCGACAACTTCAAAAGGCTCTTGCAATCAACAGGAGTAAAGCAAGTAATTTACTTAAGTGGTATAAGTAATAGTGAAGACCTTTCGGTTCACCTTAGATCAAGAAGAAAAGTTGAAGACACATTAAAATCAAAGCATTACGCCTTGACCATATTGAGAGCAGCCATCATCGTGGGTTCTGGAAGCGCATCTTTTGAAATCATTAGGGATCTCGTTGAGAAACTTCCCATTATGGTTACACCAAAATGGTTGAAAACAAGATGTCAGCCCATATCAGTCAGAGATGTAATGCTTTATTTGGATGGCGTAGCGATGAAGCCCCAATATTACAATAAGGATTTCGATATTGGCGGCCCTGATATTCTAACCTATAAAGAAATGTTGCTCAATTTTGCAAAAGCCAGAGGTCTCATCCGCAAAATTTTTACACTTCCAATAATGACTCCAAGACTCTCATCATATTGGTTGTATTTTGTCACATCTACCTCATATAAGTTGGCGGTCAACTTAGTAGATAGTATGAAAATTGAAGTACTTTGCAGGCCCAACAACCTGGCTAAAGAACTTAATATGAACCCTATTAACTACAATGAAGCTATCAAAAACGCATTTGACAAAATTGACCAAAATATGGTTCTTTCCAGTTGGAAAGATGCCTTGAGCAGTGGTGTGGATGACCGTGATTTATCTCGACATGTAGAGGTTCCTTCTCACGGATGTGTCTTTGATCACAAAAGCATCTCGATAAACCCTGATCTTAAATCAGAAATAACCAGAAAAATCTGGGTAATAGGAGGCAAAAATGGATGGTATTATGGCAACTTCCTCTGGAAAATCAGAGGGTATCTTGATAAATTAATCGGAGGCGTTGGTTTGCGCAGAGGTAGACGAAGTCCTAGTGAACTGAAGCCTGGTGACGCCTTAGATTTTTGGAGAGTCCTCTTGGCGGATCAAGAAAAATGTAGATTACTGTTGTTTGCAGAAATGAAATTACCTGGTGAGGCTTGGTTGGAATTCTCAATCGAGAATGATAGATTACATCAGAAAGCGACATTCAGGCCCAAAGGATTAGCTGGTCGGTTGTACTGGCAATTGACTAAACCTTTTCACTATTTTATTTTCAATGGAATGCTCAAAGAAATCACTAAGCCAAAACAGATTTCAAGTTGAAGGAAAAAAGATCCTTTTCTGTCAATCTGAAGTTAGATCAACCTAAAAGAAACTTCTGGCGCTAGGACTTCCATAATTAGCATCTATAATTTTATATTTTCCAGAGGGTTGCCGCACAACATATAGGCATACACTGCCTTTATAATACTTTCCTGGCTGTTGAATATGTATATATCCCTTGTTAACGTTTTTATCATACCCAGCACTTTCAAACTCATTCGGCCCATAATCACTTTCCTCCAATTGCCCTACAAAAGTAAAATCAGAACCTGATTCAAATGTTGACTTTATATACGCCATGATGGCATCACCGTCCTTATCAAATTCCGCTATCTTTTTGCCTATAATCACTAGGTCTGGATCAGATGGAAGGTCTGTTGGTTGGAAGTGACCGGAATATGATCCCTTAAGAAAATATGGAATCAAATCTTTAGATTCATTAAACCCATCCATAAACCATTCATTATCTTTTTTAACCAAATAGAGATATACTTCATCTCTCTTGACACCATCTCTAATAAAGTCTGTAACCAATACTACCCTGTCAGATTCAGTGAATTCTTTCGAAACCTTCAGTTGCACATCATCTCCATATTTACATAATCTCTTGAACACTCTTTCTCCCGCATCAACTTCTGCGGTCCAAAAGCCTTCGGTACAAAGATCTTTGCCAAGTTCCGGCTCCTGTTTAAGCCTAATCTCGTTGATTTTCTCAATAAAATTGTTTTGAGTGAATAGATTCAGACTACCACCTATCGCAATAAGAAACAATAACCATTTCATTTACAGATATTTTTGATCCTCAATAATCCAAAAATAATAAAAGAAAAACATCGGGCCTGTTTATTTCTTCCCTTCTCACAGAAGACCAAGAAGCAATCGAATTTATACTTTTGCTTCATGGCCTATAAAGACAATATATCGCGTCTTTCAAGACTAACTGCTTTGCTCATCAAACTTCAATCTCAATCCTTCGTTTCAATTGAACGATTATCTGAAGAATTCAATGTCAGCAAGAGAACTGTTTATCGAGACCTGAGAGCTCTTGAAGAAGCCGGTGTGCCCATTAGTCAGAATGACAAAGATGCTTATGGGATTGTCGATGGGTATAATATACCACCGATCATGTTCTCAGAAGCCGAAGCCAACGCATTGATATTTGGAGAAAAAATGATTGAAAGAACCAAAGACGAATCACTCATTCAAGAATTCAAAAATGCCGTTTCAAAAATCAAGGCCGTATTGAAATCTTCGGAAAAGATGAAAGCAGAGCTTCTGGCCGAGCGTACAATTATTGGTAAAAACTGGCAAAATGAAAGGACCAGCAATCTGCTTTCTAATATACAGAAAGCATTAACGAATTTTGAGATACTCAAAATTGAATATCAAAAAGATGGCAGCAACAAAGCTAGTTCAAGGGAAATTGAACCTTTCGCTATTTATCACAATACGTTCGAAAATTGGGTCCTAATCGCCTGGTGCAGGCTAAGAAATGATTTTAGAAACTTTAGACTGGATAGGATCAAAAAGCTAACCAATCTTAAGGAGAACTTTCAACCCCACTCCATAACAATGGAAGAGTACAATCAAATGCAATATGAACAATATCTTAAGAGATTGGAGGAAGATTAACCTATTTTAGCTCAAATTAAGATGACCTAATTCAAAAATCAATTGTAACTCTAAAAAACTGAATTGAAATGGCTTATTTTACTAAAGAATATGAAAAATTCTTCAAAGAACTGAAGAAAAACAACAATAAAGACTGGTTTCAAGAAAACAAAAAGCGTTATGAGGAGCATGTAAGAAAACCTATGCTATCTCTTGTCGAAGATCTAATCCAAGAAATGCAGAAGCATGACCCTGATATAGATCCTAAACCTTCTAAGTGCTTGAGCAGGATTAACAGAGATATACGTTTTTCAAAGGATAAAACGCCTTATAACACACATATGTGGGCACATGTAAGTAAAGGAACCAAGGAAGACCCAATTCCCGGAATTGCTTTTAGATTTAGTGAAGATGAAGGGGGTATAATGACCGGTTTTTACCAACCATCAAAGGATCGACTTGAACATATTAGGTGGAAGATTAGCCAAAACCTAGAAACCTTTCAAAAGCTAAAGTCGGATAAAAAATTTGTTTCATTGTACGGCTCTATAAAAGGTGAATCCTTAAAAAGAATTCCTAAGGGTTTACAAGACATATATGAGAAGGAACCACTGATTGCCAACAAGCAATTTTATTATGTTAAAAATTTGGGAATGGAACTGGCATATGCGGATGATATCGTAGAAAATCTCGTGGAACATTGGTTGGTGGCCAAACCCTTGAATGATTTTTTCTTATAAACTCATTTGTTGTGACAAAGGGTTGTCAAAATCAGGACTAGTTTTGAAAATAAAATTAGGAAATGCATACTACTAACTATTTTAATACCCTTATAGAAATTGCAGAAGACTGTCCCCTAAACTATGGTGAGGTCCCTCCTCAAAAGAGTGATAAAAAATCCGTAGCTAACTATCAGTTCGAGATGCTCAGTAAAAGCCCTTATACCTACACTTCTGATGAAGTGCTTTTTACGGTTTTTGCTACGAGAAAAGCAATTGACAAAAATGAATGGGAAGCTGAAAAGACTTTGTATTTTTCCAAGGGACAACCTTGTTTTCGAGCCTCTCCATTGCCTAAAAGGTACGGCTGGGGTATTCATAGCAATGAAATAGGCAAGATAGCTATGTTATCTTCAGATTCAAAAGAATACAAAGCATTACAAGCTGATCCGAATATTAAAAAGGTCAAAGCCATGAAATCCAAAAAATAAACGTTATGTATAAAGATATTATCTCATATGAAATTGCTGAAAATGTAACTAAAGAGCATTTGTTAAGAATTGCTGAACAAATTGTCAATGAATGGATGAAAAACCTTCCTGGGTTTTTAAGTTGGGAAATCCATGAAAATGTAGATGGAACGTTTTCTGATGTAGTCAATTGGCAATCAGAGGAAAATGCAAAGCATGCAGAAAAAGAAATGGTGAATATACCAAATGCTGGGGAATGGTATGCATGTTACAAGCCTGGAAGTATTACTACCAAGAAATTACATCAAATTGCTAAATTCTAAACTCAAAGAATAACAGCATGGTTGCAATTTCCTTTGGAAATATTAGGCTTTTGATAAACAACGTTGATGACTAAGGCAGAAATTAGCCCCTTCATTGGACAGCACTGTGAAACCACTGCCACAGGAACACTCTTAAACCAAATTGGAATTGAGCTTTCAGAGCCTCTGTTGTTTGGCCTTGGTGAAGGTCTCAGTTATATTTTTTGGAATATGAAAGGGATGGATTTTCCCTTCATTGGAGGAAGAGTAAAACCAGATCAGCTCACACAAAACATCTGTAAAAATCTAGGTTTGGTTCTCGAAGTTCAAGAAACTACTTCCATGAGCAAAGCCTGGAAAAATGTCAAAATTGCTATTGATCAAAATCAACCTGTTGGATTAAAACTGGATTGCTACCACCTCGACTATTTCAAAAAAAAGATTCATTTTGCCGCACATTATGCAGCTCTTTATGCTTATGATGAAACACATGCCTATTTAATCGATACAGCGCCTCAAGGTACACGAATGAAGACCTCCCTAGAAAGTCTGGCAAGAGCAAGAAATGAGAAAGGCCCTATGGCTTCGAAAAACCTCAGTTATACCATTAACAAGAATGCTTCAACAACCGACTTGAAAGTTGCCATTAAAAATGCCATAGTCAACAATACCAAAGCATATCTCAACCCTCCTATTTCTAACATTAGCTACAAAGGCATTTCCAAAACTGCTAAATCGTTAAAAAAATGGTTTGAAAACAGCCAGAATATTAAAAGGGACTTTCAGACAACGGCCATGATGATGGAAAGAGCTGGTACTGGAGGAGCCATTTTCAGAAATCTGTTTAGAGACTTTCTTAATGAAGCTTCTGAAATTTTGAAGAGTGATTTTTTAAAAATAGCATTTCATGAGTTCGAAATTATAGCCGCAATGTGGACAAAAGTTGCAAATCTGTTTCATATTCTTGGGGAGAATCAGCAAGTAAGATCCACAGAGATCATTGCCGATTTGCTTGAAGAAATTTCGACAAGAGAATATAATGCCATACGTCAGTTGCAGACAAACCTATTATAGCTCATTGCAAAAACTGCCCAAAAACCTCAAGAAAAGGATCCCTTGGAGTCAAAGTGTAATAAAAAAGAGCCCCCAACCAGCCATGAAAAATACCCAAAACATAGAGGTTTCGCTTTTTACTATAAACCCAAGCATAAAAAATTGCCAAACAAAAGGTTCCCAACATCAATTCTCTATCAGGAAAATGAACAGCACTAAATAATATACCAGTCAATAATGCAATTATCCATGGATTCAATTTAGCACTTTTCATATCCAATAAGTTTCCCGTAAAAAGCCCTATTAGAAGGAAGTGTTGAATGGTTCCCCACAAAGGATAGAGCAACAAAAGGGGCAAAATGTGCCAGCTCAGATGGGCAGTATTTAGAAAGTATCCCAGAATCAAACATAAAGACATTGCACCAATCGCAAAAGGAGAAATGAGCTTTAATACTGATATAAAATTATCAATTCGAAATCCCCAATTCTTAAAGGCCTTTGGATCCTTTTTATACTTTAAAATTGCATAAATAATCCAAAAACAAGAACAAGCTATGATATAGGCCAGCTTTACCTCTAACCAATCCATAAAAATGAATTTGCCCACTACCGATAGTACAATCAAAGCAATTTCTGATTGTTTTGAGTTAAGCGAAGAGATCACCGAATAAAAATGCTAGAAATGTTTAGCAAGCCCAAATTGTAGGTGTTAATTTATCATAACTTACTAAAGTCATAAATTGAGCTCAACAGGAAGTTTTGGACTAAAGCTTGTGGCTCAGGTTGCTGTACTGGAGATCAATTCAAGTAGGTGCTCATTTCCATTATCTAGGGCAATACTTCTGGCGGTTCGATTCTCCGTATCAATTACATCCACGTTAGCTCCTTTTTCCACCAAAAACTCGAATATATCCGTGAAACCATAATAGGCTGCATACATCAAAAGTGTCCAACCTTTTTTATCTTGATAATTCATATCAATATCCTCGCTCCAAAAAGTTCGCACTGCATTCAGATTCCCAAATTCAACCGCCTCAAATAAATCAGAATCGTATTCCATATCAGTCTTACATGTTTCTTCTGTACTTCCCACCAACATCAAATAAAGCATTAGTAATTTGACCTAAAGATGCAAATTTGACTGCATGCATTAAGTGTTCAAACAAATTCTCATGATTGAGCGCTGATTGCTGCAATGATTTCAATATTTCACTTGTTTGATCGGCACTTCTTTCATGAAGATTCTTGATATTATCAATCTGATATTGTTTTTCATCTTCAGTAGACCGGATGACCTCTTTAGGCAAAATCGTAGGCGAACCTTCAGAGCTTAAGAATGTATTCACCCCTATGATTGGATATTCTCCTGTATGTTTCAATGTTTCATAGTAAAGGCTTTCTTCTTGAATTTTACCTCTTTGATACATGGTTTCCATAGCTCCTAATACGCCTCCTCTATCTGTAATCCTATCAAATTCAGACATTACAGCTTCTTCTACCAGATCCGTGAGTTCTTCAATAATAAAAGAACCCTGCAAGGGATTCTCATTTTTTGCAAGTCCCAACTCATGATTGATGATCAACTGTATTGCCATGGCTCTTCTAACCGATTCTTCAGTAGGGGTCGTAATGGCTTCATCATATGCATTCGTATGTAAGGAATTGCAGTTATCATAAATGGCATACAAGGCTTGCAATGTTGTTCTAATATCATTGAAAGCAATTTCCTGAGCATGCAGGGACCTACCTGAAGTTTGAATATGGTACTTCAGTTTTTGAGATCTTGAATTTGCACCATATTTGTCCCGCATCGCTTTAGCCCAAATTCTTCTCGCTACACGACCAATAACAGCATACTCCGGATCAATACCATTCGAGAAAAAGAAAGAAAGGTTTGGAGCAAAATCATTGATATCCATACCTCGAGAAAGATAGTACTCCACATAAGTAAAACCATTGGCTAATGTGAAAGCCAATTGCGAAATAGGATTAGCACCCGCCTCAGCTATATGATAGCCTGATATTGAAACGGAATAAAAATTTCTCACTCCTTTATCAATAAAATATTGCTGTACATCCCCCATCAGTCTCAAGGAAAACTCTGTAGAAAATATACAGGTGTTTTGAGCCTGATCTTCTTTCAAAATATCAGCCTGTACCGTACCCCTCACTTTCTTCAAGGTATCGGCTTTGATCTGAGAATAAACATTTTCCGGTAAAACTTGATCTCCTGTAACTCCCAAAAGCATTAAACCCAAACCATCATTGGTAGGAGGCAATTCGCCTTGATAGGAAGGCCTCTTTTTCCCCTTATAGATTGCTTCAATCTTCTCTTCAACCTCCTTTTCTAACCCATTTTCCTTGATGTAAATCTCACATTGTTGGTCAATTGCAGCATTCATAAAAAATGCAGTGACTATCGATGCGGGACCGTTGATTGTCATGGAGACGGAAGTCGTTGGATCCGCCAAATTAAATCCTGAATACAGCTTCTTTGCATCATCCAAACAAGCTATAGACACACCTGAATTACCAATCTTACCATAAATATCCGGTCGTGTTGCTGGATCATTACCATATAAGGTCACGGAATCAAATGCCGTAGACAATCTTTTATCTGGAAGTCCCTCAGAAACGTAATGAAACCTTCGATTAGTTCTTTCAGGTCCTCCCTCTCCAGCAAACATTCTCGTGGGATCTTCACCTTCTCTTTTGAACGGAAAGACACCAGAGGTATAGGGAAACTGACCAGGTACATTTTCCTGCATTTCCCATTTATAAATATCACCCCAAGATTTAAACTTGGGCAAGGCTACCTTTGGAATTCTAGAATGTGACAAAGATTCAGAAAACGTTTTGATTTTCAATTCCTTGTCCCTCACCTTAAAGATATAATAATCATCTTTATATGCCTGATGCTTGGCATCCCAATTTTCCAATTGCTGAATGGCTTTGGGATCAATTTCTAATTTCAGTTCAGCCTCTTTCTCTTGAAGTGCTGAATTATCTCCTATTAACTTGCAAGCTTCTGAAATACTTTGCCACTGATGAATTTTCTCCCTTTGCTCATCTACACGCTGGTTGTAATTCCTGATCGTCTCAGCGATTTCGGATAAGTAACGTACTCTTCGTGGAGGAATCACAAAAACCTTTTCAGAGTCCTCATCACGTTTTGTAAATGAGGTCTCAAACTTAACTTCTGTTCGTGCATCCAAAAGATCGATTAGCGACTTATATAAATTATCGGTTCCTGGATCATTGAACTGAGAAGCTATGGTGCCATAAACGGGCAGCTCTTCATCTTTGGCTTCCCATAAATTATGATTTCGTTTGTACTGTTTCTTAATATCACGAATAGCATCTAAAGCACCCTTCTTGTCGAATTTATTTAAAGCAATAATATCCGCGAAATCTAACATATCAATCTTTTCCAATTGAGATGCAGCCCCATATTCGGGTGTCATAACATACATACTCAGATCAGAATGATCCGTAATCTCTGTATCTGATTGCCCTATACCAGAGGTTTCTAAAATGATCAAGTCAAATTGAGCCGCTTTCAATATGTTCACTGCTTCCCTAACATACTTAGACAATGCCAAGTTGGATTGTCGAGTAGCTAATGAGCGCATATATACATGTTCATTGAAGATGGAATTCATACGGATTCTATCTCCCAATAATGCACCACCAGTTTTACGTTTAGATGGATCTACTGAAATGATACCTAAATATTTATCTGGAAAATCCATCAAAAATCTTCTCACCAGTTCATCCACCAATGAGGACTTTCCTGATCCGCCAGTTCCTGTGATTCCTAAAACAGGAACTTGTGATGTCTCAGCTTTCTTTCTGAGTGCCGCCATTTCATCCTCATTATCACCAGGAAAATTCTCAACCGCAGAAATAACGCGCCCAATCGCTTGATGATGCTTTTTATCCAAGTGACCAACCTCACCATTTAAATTCGCTCCGGTTGCAAAATCACATTTTTCCAACAGATCATTAATCATGCCCTGCAGACCCATCGCTCTGCCATCATCTGGATGGTAAATTCTCGCAATACCATATTCATGAAGTTCTTTAATCTCCTCTGGAAGAATAGTACCTCCACCTCCACCAAATATCCTGATATGCTCACAACCTCTTTCTTTTAAGAGATCATACATATACTTGAAATACTCCATATGACCACCTTGGTATGAGGTCATAGCAATAGCTTGAACATCTTCTTGAATCGCGCAATTCACAACTTCCTGAACAGATCTATCATGTCCCAAATGAATCACTTCTGCTCCAGAACTCTGAATGATTCTTCTCATAATGTTGATGGCAGCATCATGCCCATCAAACAGTGAAGCGGCAGTGACAATTCGAATCTTGTTTTTGGATTGATATGGTGCGACTTGTTCCATATGATAGATTTTGTACAAAAATAAGGATTTGTAAGCCTTGTGGCTAGTAAAATCATCTATTTCTTGGGCGATCCCATGCATTTGCCAATGCATGGGCGCTATGTTCGCTTCTATCTCCGATAAAGAAAAATGACTTTTTTAAAAATTCACATTCCGCTTTGAGGAATGATTTTTCTAAATCGGAGGATATCCGCTTCCAGCGCTATCGCAAAACCGAGTTGTACAATTAATCTTACCTTCGCTCAAATTTATTGAACTGCTATGTTTTTTGTTCTATCCAAGATTCTGAATTTTGCAATTACACCATTTTTCTGGATCATAATTTTACTGTTATGGGCCTTGTTTACAAGAAGGCCGGATAAGAAAAAAAGAAGAATGAAATACATGATTCTAGCGCTGTTCTTCTTTTCCAATGGGTTTATACTTAATGAAATCGTAAGGGCCTGGGAAATAGCTCCAAAAAATATAGAACACGGCAATTATGATGTTGCAATAGTACTGGGTGGTATGACACATCAAGATGAAGAAATAGATAGAACTGTATTCAGAAGTGGTTCGGATCGCTTGCTCCAAGCCCTTGACCT
>JALEGO010000329.1 GCA_022763165.1 Flavobacteriales bacterium | reverse complement strand
TCATATCTCTTTAATAAAATACAACCAACTCCCTCTCCGCGAACATAACCATCCGCGGATTCATCAAATGTCGCACACCTATAGCGTGCTGAAAGAACTCCCATGCTCTTGGCTGCATCTGTAACTTCGTGATCTATCAGAAGACTAGCAGCACCAATAAGTGCAAAATCACACTCACGATGTTCCAATGCCATAACTCCTCTCTTGAGAGCAATTAGAGAGCTGGAACAAGCTGTATCAATTGTTTGGCTCGGACCACTAAAATTAAATAAGTATGAAACTCTATTGGCTAACATTGCATGGGCATTACCAGTTGCTGAATAAGGATGACGACTTTGTTTCCACTGCTGAAGGAGTATTTGGTAATCATTAAATTGTATCCCCGCAAAAACTCCAACTCTTCGAGCCAATAAAGGATCATAGCCCGCATCTAGAAAAGTGTTAAATGCAGTTTGGAGAAATAAGCGATGTTGAGGATCCATTAACATAGCTTCACGAGCAGACATACCAAAAAACACAGGATCAAATAGATCCATATTTGGCACTAAACCGCCCAAGTAATCTCGGTTTTTCCATCTCTTTGAAAGTGATGAAATAACATCATTTTTATTTGTCATATTATGCCAGAATTCATCCAAAGAAATAGCACCAGGGAGATATCCATTGGCGCCAATAATGGCATATTTATTTATCTTAGGAACAATTAAAGGAAAGGTGGGAACAACTTCAAGCAGAGGTTTCTGCTCCATTGGTTTGAAAGTGGACTCGGAGGGAAGTTTATTGGCAAGATGAGATGAAATTTTTGCTATCGTATTATAAGTAAAGAACGCGCTTGGAGGAATTTCAACCAAAAAGACTTCTTTAATTTTATTAGCGAGGTTTTGAAGTGAAACCGAATCAAACCCCATGTCACCAAATTGAGTTATCATATCAATTTGATCAATGTTCAATTTCGTTACATCTGCAACCAAAGACACTAGTTCTCCAGTGAGATTTTCATGAGTAGTTTTAAAAGAAAGTGTAGAGATTTCTTCAGCTTGCTTCTCGTCAAAAAGTCTAGAAGAAAATTCTATGATTTTTTTAAGATCTCCTTTTATAGGAATTACTCTTTCCTCAAGATTCACTCCTTGTAGTAAATTTCCAAAAATATGATAGCCTTCTCTATTAGAAATAGCCTCCATCCCTTGCTCTTGCTTCATAAAATGGGCTTGTTCAGATGATATCCCCATGCCTCCTTCAGACCACAATGGCCAATTAATAGAGAAAGAAAATCCAGACCTGAGACCTTGCTTTACAAAGCTATTTCGAAGACTTGCATATTCATCAACAAAAGCGTTTGCATAACAGTAATCAGCCTGACCAGCATTACCATAAACACTCGCTATTGATGAATAACTAACAAAAAAATCCAAGGGTAACGCAGCTGTTGCTGTGTCAAGATTAATAAGCCCTAAAAGCTTTACCGAGACAACACTCCAAAAGTCTTCAAAAGACTTAGAAATAAACAAAGAATCCTTAAGTATTCCAGCTGAATGTATAACACCATTAATCTGTGTATGAGTTTCAACGATAGAATCAATAAGAGTTTTGATTTGTTTGGAATCTAAAACATCACACTGATGATAGAATACTTTCCCATTTTCAGATTGTTGAAGAGAACGAAGCGCTAACGTCTTTTCTTCATTTAATAGGGATGAGCCAATAAGATGAACGGTCGCACTGTAGTTTCCCATAAGGAACTGCGATATAGCAACACCAACTTTACCGAGCCCACCTGAAATAACATAAACGCCATTCTCTCTATAAATTCTATTAGAATTTGTAACATTCTCAGATACATTTAGTTTTTTAACTTCTCTTGCTTTATTAGTATAGCGAATGTCTTCATAACGTTTTAAGAAAGAAGAAAACTCAGATTGTAATATTAGAGAGATATCACTTACTTCCTCTAAAATACGTAGCGTTTTTACTGAAATTTTGGAAGATTCAATGGATAAAGTTTTAAACAGAGAAGATGTGGCTTGAAACAAAGGATCTATAGAGGACTGAGTCCCACATTTCAAAATGATGATTTTGATAGTTCGACCCAAGCTTTGAATTATGCGAGCAAACTCATAAATAGAAGAAGAAAAAGATTTTAGATCAACCTGATCTTCCGATGTAAGGTCTAAAACAATATTTTGTATTTTATCATTAGATAAAAGTTTGTTTTCCCTATCGAGAAAATCGCTTAGAGAACTCTTTTGATTGTTTAAATCACGAGAACCATTCAAATGTACCCAAAATAAATCCACATTTGATGATTTAAAATTTAGGGGGATATTCGACCACAAGTATTTTAGATAATGTATATTGCTTGGTTGCTCAATTACCTCCATTTTCGACTTAATAGATTGTATGGGCTTTATGGAGTCTTCGAACTCTTGAGCCCAACAAACAACTTTATCAAAGCAATACATTGGCACTTTAATGGGACGACGGATAGGATAGAGTTTATCCCATTCAATACTCTTTCCATTAACATAATCTTGCATAAGCTTCTGAGTTTGTTCCTGAGAAAGATCTGCAGTAAAAAAAGAAGAATTTACGGATTCAAAATTAAAACCATCTTGCTGAAGATTTTTCAAAAGGAAGTTTAGAGAATTAATATCCTTAAAAGAAAACGCAGTTCTATGTTTATAATGACCTTTGCCACAAGCATAGGTATAACAAAGATCGTAACAACTAACGTTATGAATCTTTAGAT
>JALEGO010000328.1 GCA_022763165.1 Flavobacteriales bacterium | reverse complement strand
TCTTAACCAACTTGCTGTTGCCTCTGTAACTCTTGCTACATTATCAACAGTAAAATCTTGAGCTATAATTGCTCTCCAACCGTCTGTTCCAAATTTGATTTTAGTCATTATTTATAGATCTTTTTGTTGTTTAGGGCTTTTTGCCACGCCTTTGCATTTTTTAGATGCTGCTTATATGTTTCTGCAAAATTATGATATCCAGAGAAATCATCCTTAGCACAAAAATAAACGTATTCATGATCTTCTGCGTTTAATACAGCATCAATCGAGCTTACTTCTGGTAGCGTGATGGGACCTGGTGGTAAGCCCAAGTTTTTATATGTATTGTAAGGAGAATCTATTTTTTTGTGCTTATTTAGTACCCGCTTGATAGAAAAATCTTTTAACGCGAAAATCAATGTTGGGTCTGCTTGAAGCGGCATTTTTTTATCTAGACGATTTAAATAAACACCTGCTACAATTGGCTTTTCGTCATTCTTGCTTGTTTCCTTTTGCACTATCGCTGCTAAAATCGAAACTTCCTTAGGTGTTAATCCCAATTTCTTTGCTTTTGACTTTCTGGTTTTCGACCAAAATTTGTCATATTCCTTTTTCATTTTTTGCATGAAGCCTGCCGCATCAGTGTTCCAATAAAACTCGTATGTATTGGGTATGAACATGCACATTACGTTCTGAACTGAAAAACCCATTTGTTCAACAAAATCTGGTTCATGCAAAAGCTCAATAAGTTCCATTGAGTCCGCTTCCAATTGTTCACTAATCACCACAGCTAAATCTTCCTTCAAACGGAGATTATTGAACCTCAATGTAATCGGCTCCTGATCACCGGATCTCAGCAAATTAACCAAATCCTCATTACTCATTTGATCTTTAAGTCGATAACGGCCTGGTTTTATTCTAGTCTTGTAACCTTTTTTTTCAGCCACCCAATCAAAAGAATTTTCATTCTTTATGAGACCATGAGAAATTAACGAGTCTCTAACTTGATCATAATTCGCTCCTGTATGTATGAAAAACAAGCCAGAGTCGTCCCCTTCAATAAAAACATTAGGTGAATAAACTCTATTGTAAATATCATAGACAATAAAGCCTCCAACAATGCCTATAATCGCCAAAACAGACAATACAATTTTAGTTATCAGACTCTTACGTCTCTTAGTTTTTGCCATTGAAAAGTATTTTTTGCAATAACCATTCGCTCTTCCACACACCGTTTACCATAATCCAACTTTCTTTCAGGCCCACTTTATTAAAGTTGAATTTAGAGAATAATCTCATGCTTTTTTCATTGTCTTCGATAACATTTGCGTAAACCTGTTTTAGATTAAGGGATTTGCAAAAGCCCAATAGTAATTGAAGCGCTTCAGTACCATAACCACAATCTCTATGATCCGAATTCGCAATCATGATACCAACCCCAGCTCTTCGATTGACAGAATCATAGTCGAATAATTCTACTGTACCAATTGGAATCTTATCGTTAAGGCATATCATTAACCTTAACTGTCCATCATCTTGTAAATTGGTAATTGAACTGATAAATTTTAAAAGAATAGTCTTAGACAATGGTTCCCTATTACCACTAATACTAAAAATTTCGGGATCATTTTCCCAGGAGTAGATTAAATCTACATCGGACGTCTCAAGGGCCCTCAGGAATATGTTTTCACCTTTTATCACTAATGAATTAATTGATTAAGGTGGTTTTTGACATCCTCGATGTCATATTTTTTTAATCTTAAATCTGAGCCTTGTAGATTAACATTAAAGTGTAGAATTTCGTTGATCATACTTTTAGCCTCCAACTTGCCTAAAACATCAAATATCACGCTATTAGAAGTAAATTCAATATTATATTGTTGACTGATTACATTAGAGATTGGATTAAGACAGGTAACATCATAATTTGCCTTTTCATAAAATCTGAAAACCTCAATAACCTCATCCAGGCTCATCACTAAACCGGAAGGTTTTAACTTCACTACTAATACTCCTTTGTTTTTGGTTTTACTGAGGCGAAGAAAGGAATGGACATTCCGAAAAAACTTCAATCCGCTAGTTCCTAATGAAAATATATTACCGTTGATACCCAAGAACAAATGTGGAGGGGTATGATATACGTCATAAATCAAAATGGAAGTACCCTGCTGCAAATCATTGATATCACACTCCTTTAAATTCTGAAATATAAAAAACGAGGAATTCATTATATTTTAATTTCACCTTCAAACACCAGATCTACTGGTCCGGTAAGATATACATCATGGACAATATTTTTATCAATGATCTTCCAGTCGACACTTAGGTTTCCTCCTGGTGTTTTTACATGAATCGGAGGAGTGAAAGAATCTTCGCTTACTACAGTAGCTATAGCACAGGCAGTCACTCCGGTACCACAAGAATCTGTCTCATCTTCTACCCCTCTTTCAAAAGTTCTTACATGAATAGAATCACTTAACAGGGAGACATAATTCACGTTGATACCATCCTTCTTAAATTCATCGGAATTTCTGACCATTGCAGCCTCCCGTACAAAATCTTTATGATCAAAAAGAGCACCATCAAACCATTTCACGTAATGAGGAGAACCAGTCTGAATGATAAGATAATCATCATTTTTTGATTCAATAACCGCATTCGACATCTTGAGTCTAATCTCTGAGTTTTCACAGAGAGATGCCTCATGCAATCCATCAACCGCCTGAAATACTACTATCTCTTTTTTGTTTTTCATCAAGTAATGAAAAGCAGCGCAACGACCGCCATTTCCGCACATACTACTCTGTCTTCCATCAGCGTTGTAATAGACCATTTCAAAATCCACATCATCATGTGGCTTTAGCCAGATCAAACCATCCGCCCCAATGCCATACTTTCTTGAACAAAGATGTTTGATTTGATCCTTAGACCAATCTAATACTGGATATGTAGGATCATCAAAAATGACAAAATCATTCCCTGTTCCTTGATATTTAAAGAAGTTAAACACTTTGAGCAAAGGTAAAACTAAACGTTTAATGATACTCCAAAACGGCATAATTTTTGAGGTTATTTATTTCGCCTATGCTTAACATAAATTAACATGAAACGCCAGAACCTTTTAAGGGTTTTTGTCGTTTAAAGTGTAACTTTTATGAAGTATGAGTTATTAATTAACCAATTAAGATGTGCACATGAAAGAACTTATTAAACTTGTTTTTGCTAGTCTGATAGGCGGTGTGGTTATGTGGGCCTTAACGAAAGACACTTCAAAACAGAGAAACACAGTTGATGTATCTCTGAATGAGCCATCCAACTCACATGCACAATACGCAAATTTCAAATCAATGGCGGTTGAAAACACCGTAGATTTCACCTCAGCAGCGGAATCTTCATTAGATGCAGTTGTTCATGTTAAAACTACTATTCTGAGAACCACCCCCGGCCATTATTATTGGAACCCACTTCAAGATTTCTTTTTTGGGCCAAGGAGTTATCAACCAAGGACGGAGGCTCAAATTTCTACAGGTTCAGGAGTCATTGTTGCCTCTGATGGCTACATAGTCACCAACAATCATGTGATTCGAGATGCGGAAAGAATTGAAGTCACCCTTAATAACAAAACAACCTTTAAAGCGGAATTGGTAGGATCTGATCCAAGTTCAGACCTAGCCCTGCTCAAAATTAACGGTCAAGACTTCCCTTACATAGTTTACGGAAACTCTGATCAATTGAAAATTGGGGAATGGGTTTTAGCAGTTGGAAATCCCTATAATTTGACTTCAACCGTAACTGCAGGAATTGTTAGTGCCAAGGGCAGAGATATCGATATTGTAAAGAATGATTATCGTAATGGTTTACCTGCGTTGGAATCGTTTATCCAAACTGATGCAGCTGTAAACCCAGGGAATAGTGGCGGAGCTTTGGTTAGTTCAAATGGCGAACTCATCGGTATCAATACGGCAATAAAATCGAATACAGGTTCATTTACAGGATATTCATTTGCCATTCCTGTAAATATCGTTAAAAAGGTCGTAGATGATTTATTGGTCTATGGCGAAGTCCAGAGAGCATTTCTTGGTATTTCACTCCATAATATCAATGAAGAATTAGCCTCAGATTTAAACTTGAATGACTTAAACGGAATATATGTTCACGATGTGAACGAAGGTGGTGCTGCTGAAAAAAGTGGTATTCAAAAAGGTGATGTCATTCTACAAGTAGGTAACAAAAACATTAAGGATGTTCCTGATTTTAATGAGCAAATGGCAAAATTCAGACCAGGAGATCGAGTAAATGTAGTCGTGAAACGAATGGATAAAGAGCTTGAAGTGCCTGTAACTCTAAGGAATAAATACGGTTCTACTGAAATCATTAAAAAAGAAACAAACCAAGTACATAAGATTTTAGGTGCAAAATTCGTTCAAATAAATGATGATGAGAAAAGAAAACTAGGAGTTGGAAATGGAGTGAAAGTAATTGAGATGACAGGCGGAAAACTTAGAGGTTCTGGCATCAAAGAAGGATTTATCATCACCAAAATAAACAAACAGCCAGTTCATGATGTTGATCAATTGGTAGAAAAATTGAGCAATAAGAATGGAGGTGTATTAATTGAAGGAATTTATGAAAATGGATTAAAAGGATATTTTGCTTTTGGCCTCTAGGCGATTTTTTTATCGTATTCACTATAGGTGAATACATTTAGAGGACAAAAGACTTTAATTGGAAAACTTAACTATAACAACTAAATTTAAATAAACCACTTAGGAGGACCCTACTATGAGACAACTAAAAATTACCCCATCTATTACAAACCGCAATACCAAATCTCTTGACAAGTACTTACAGGATGTGAACAAGGAAGGCATGATTAGTGCCGAGGAAGAAGTGATGTTGGCCCAAAAGATTAAAGAAGGCGATCAGAACGCTCTAGACAAGCTTGTAAGAGCAAATCTAAGATTTGTGGTTTCTGTTGCTAAACAATATCAACATCAGGGATTAACACTTCCAGATCTGATCAATGAAGGAAATCTTGGTCTAATAAAAGCTGCTCAAAGATTCGATGAAACAAGAGGTTTCAAGTTTATCAGTTATGCCGTATGGTGGATTAGACAATCAATACTTCAAGCACTGGCAGAGCAAGCAAGAATCATAAGATTGCCCTTGAATCAAATCGGTTCACTCAGCAAGATTAATAAGGCTTTTTCTCGATTAGAACAGGAATATGAAAGACCACCATCATCGGATGAATTGGCTGCAGAGGTAGATTTGCCTGTGGATAAGGTTAAAGAGGCCATCAAAGTGTCATCAAAACATGTTTCAATGGACGCTCCTTTGAGAGAAGGAGAAGATCATAGTCTAATCGATGTAGTAAGTGATAAAGATTCTCCAAAAACTGATGTTAAACTAATCAATGAGTCCTTGAGAAAGGAAATTGAACGCTCGCTTTCCACACTTTCTTTTAAAGAGAGAGAAATAGTAAAACTATTTTTTGGAATAGGTACGAAATATGAGTTAACTTTGGACGAAATAAGCCAAAAGTTTGATCTTAGTAAGGAGCGCGCAAGGCAAATTAAGGAAAAGGCGATTAAAAGGCTTCGACAAAGTTCAAGAAGCAAATTACTAAGAGCATACCTAGGCTAGTAATTTAAATGAACAGATGTCACTAAACCCGGAAGCCGCTGTTGAAAGTGGAAATTTCGTAAGCAATCTTACAGACTGGAATAAAAAAGAAAAAGCTGCAGTAGCTTTAATAAGTCATATTGGAGAACTTCTTTATGACAAAGGCGTTGAACTGGTACTATTCAGAAATCATCTAATCGATGAAAGTACCTCAGCTATTCTAAATTTACATGACTATGCAGAAAAGGTTGTCAATAAGCCTATAGATATTTACACAACAGCAGACTTGGCTAAAGAATTGCTCAAGCTAGACAATATCAAGCCCGCAAAAATAGACATCGGAAAACTTGCTGCAGAATGGCTCGAAGAACAAAATTCACATGGTT
>JALEGO010000004.1 GCA_022763165.1 Flavobacteriales bacterium | reverse complement strand
GGGGTTCTTGAAGGAGATATTGATGCTTTCCTTGAAGCTACCTTGGCCCAAAAAATTACTTCGTCATAGAGGCTTGAAGCATCCAAGCCGCTTTTTCTAAAAAGGTGGCTTTTTCCGTCATGATGTCTGTGGTTACCTGATCGCCAAAGTCTTCAGCAATAGACCCCGCTTCATGGGCTTTTTTGGCGAGTGCTAGATAGTCTTCATGCAAAATTGTCACCATTTTAGGGGCATCCAAGTTAGCGCCTGATTCTTTAAGGGAGGCCATTTTAAGGAGGGCTTCAAGATTAGGGGGCGTCTTTTCCCCCAAGGCTCGAATACGCTCAGCAATTTCGTCCAGCGATTCCCAAATCGTTTCATAAAATTTCTCAAACATGAGGTGAAGACTATAAAAATGAGGTCCCTCCACATTCCAATGAAAAGTATGGGTCTTAAAATAAACAAGGGTCGCATCTGCGAGATAGTCTTTAAGGGCGAGAGCTACTTTTTGGTGAGCTTCTGGGGAAGGGTAAGTCGTCATTTTGTGTCTCCTGTTTTATGCTTTTTTCTTTTTTTCATCTCGCTGGGCTTGATCCACTTCCCGCCCTAGGAAATAGCTAATAACTGTCCTGATTCCAACGATAGTTGCCAAAATAATCAAGTCTTGTTGGCTGGGTTTAATAAAGGTATGGATGATGTCGCCAGCGATCATAAATTCAAGACCGAAGAGGATATAAGTCCCTAATACAGCGCGAATTTCATTGGCTTCTTTAAGAAAATAAATGGTAGTATGATGATGACGTTTCATGCGAATAAAAGCAATTGCCGCAACAACAAAGCCCCAAAAGACAATCATAATGCCAAAAAGGTTAATCAGCGTTACGGTTGTTTCTAAAATTTGATAAAGAAGCGTTTTGATTTCCATGAAGTTATTTCCCTGTTATTAAGGATAAATCTATCATTTTTTCTCTAAACCGTCCAGGTGGCTTTCTGTTACAAATGTTAGTGATGCAATTTAAGAAATGTCTTTCTTAATGGTTCTAAATGTGAAAAACTAGAAAAAATAGTTCAAGAATTTACATATCTTTTTTATGACACCTGAAGAGTTAGCAACACGACATCCGCACCTTTATCATGTTACCGAGCCCGGGGCATGGAAAGACATCAAACAAAATGGTTTGTTATCAACAACGCGATTGCTTGACTTGTTTGAAGTTGAGAAGGAGAAGCGAATAATAATTGAAACACGGCGAAGGTCATCATCAGTTGTTATTGAACATTCACGCTATGGCAGAGCCATTATCAATGATAATTTGCCCCTGAATGAGAAATCGCTCGCTAAGTGCCTTGATCATGGGTTAACGCCTGCTGATTGGCTACGTATCCTTAATTCGCGCGTTTTTTTCTGGGCAAGCCAAGATGGTTTAGATCGTTTGCTTGGGGCACGATTGAATCGAAATCGTGTTAGAGAAGTGCTTGTTGTTGATACGCTTGGCCTTGCAAAAGCATATGCTGATCGAATTGAGCTTTGTCCCATCAATTCAGGCGCCACTATTCGTAAGGCCGCTCGACGAGGGCTGAATACATTTTCTCCTCTAGGACAATACAGTTTTAGTGAATGGAGCAGATTACGTGGTCAGCGCGATAACATACGTGAAATTACGGTTCGAGATGCAGTTTCGGATATTGCTAACTATATTCTTGATGTTTCGTCAGTGGGTTAGATTATGCAAGCAAAATTGATCGCCCAGTAGGGCTTGACTAATTCTTATAGGTAAGGATGGCATAACCTGCGGCTTTTAGAGTAAGGAGAAGAATATTTTTATTAAAGAAAAGACTCTCCACATTTAAAAATTGCTTTTTATAAAGTGAAAGAAGCTGATGGGCAACCTTATGTGAAAGGTTGAAATTATCTTTCATTGAAGTAAAGTGATTTGTATATTTAGAAATAATAAAAATTTTATCGTTTTTTTATTGCTTTAAAAATCAAAAGAAGGGGTGAAACAGAAGGTTCAATAAGCAAAAAGGTTTTCATTTATTATTGTATATTCCCTTTGTAAGATTAAGATATCTCATTTTCGAGGGATTTTATAATTAAAAAGATTAAATTAAAAAAATTAAATATGTTTAATTAAATAATGAAATATTAATGCTAATGTTTGATTTTAAAACTTTCTTATCGAGAGAATGCTAGAGTTTTTTAGTAATTTTTATCTTTTAAAATAAAGTACTTGATCGAATGAGCGTCGTGTAATATAGAGGTCTAAGTTACAAAAGAGGAATTGTAAAATGACTGAAAGAAATGAATCTATTGATTTAACATCTCTGGTTGCAGAAGTTGTAGCTGCATACGTTTCAAGAAACCCAATGGAACCGACGGAAATTCCATCCTTTGTTCAAATGATTCACAGAAGTTTAGGGGCTCTCACTTCGGGGAAATCGTATTTGCTTTCCTCACGTTCTGAACCAGCTGTGTCTGTTGAAGATTCGATCCATCCAGATTATATTGTGTGTCTCGAAGATGGACGTAAGTTAAAAATGTTAAAGCGTCACTTGAAGACAGCTTACAATATGACCCCTGAGCAATATAGGGAGCGTTGGAATCTACCAACAAATTACCCAATGGTAGCTCCTAATTATGCAAAACGTCGTAGTAGCATAGCAAAAGATATTGGTCTAGGAACCCATCCAAAAGGTCACAAAAAAGCAGCTGCATAGTCGCTTAAATAGAGTTACTTTGCTCTCTCTTTAGGTAGAATTTTTGATTCTATAAGGGTGAGAGCAGGGTAAAACTTTCTTAAGACGTCAATAATTACGAAGTGGTATGTTTCTACTCTCTTTGCTGTTATTTCAGAGGTGCATGAAAGGTAAACTTTTTTGCCATCTGAGGAAACAGAGGTCAGATTGATTTTCCATAAGTCTCCAAAAGCAATAGGCCCTAAAATGCTTAAGAGCTCTAAGCAAATTTTTTGCCAGAGAGGATCTTCAATTTGCGAAATGTGGCAATGTGCTTCGGACTCACAAGAATCCAACAAACCTTCGGGCAGAGATTCTGCTAAATAAAGAGTAGGGGTCGAGTTGTGAGTGTAGGTTGACTGCTCATCAATGGACATAGAGCCTATATACTCTAGGTTTAATGAGGGTAATTGAGAAAAAATATAATTTTCATTTTGTGTTTTAATTTCCATAACTTATATAAAACCTTTGCGAAAAAAAAATGGAGAAAGTCATTAGACTTTCTCCTTAGAGATTGGGATGCTAAAAATGAAGCCAAAAAGTTGCTTCGTAAATTCACTGAAACGATACCCCCACAACTGAAATTTAACCACCTTACTAAACAATAAATAAAAAGACGTTTCAGTGAAAATTCCTGAAAACCACAGCATCGATTGAGAAGGTAGTGAAGGGAGGCGTAAAGTTGTCTCAATCATTTTTTGCTCCGGTTCGTTAAATTTTACTCGCATATAACAAAATTAAAATTTTATTAATATGCAACTTTTACTAGTCTATAAAACAGAAAAACAAAAATACTTAGAAAAATAAAAAAAGAAACAAATTTATTTTATTGCAATTATTAAATCCAGAATAAATCTTCAAGATAACAATGTCAAGTTATTTTTTCAAAAAAATTGTTTCGTTGAAAAAAACTTAAGTTTTTGAACAAACTACAGCAGATAATTGAATATTCTTGACGAATTCTAAATTCAATGAATATAGTTAAGTTTGTTTTTAGGGTAGGCTAAAAAGAAAGATAAGCAAATGATAAGGAAGGACATCTGTATTGCTCTTTGGGTAACCATTTTATGGTCAGGAGCCATAATTGCCCAAAAGATAGCCCTCGTTCAGTATTCCATTTTTACATGGAATTTTTTGAGAGTAGCTCTGGTTTTCCCTTTTGTTTTCTTTTTTCCCAAACCTCAAAATAATCTCTTGCAATACTGTCTCTGTGGCTTTTTTCTTTTTGCCATATATCCCTTTTTCTTAGGTGTGGGGCTTCAATCTAGTCTAGGGGCGGGGATGACATCTTTTTTACTTCAAACGCAAGTGTTCTTTGTCGTTCTTTGTGGGGTTTGCTTTTTGAAGGAAAAACCAACCTGGTATCAACTTATCGGAATACTTATTTCTTTTGTAGGGATCTATTTCATGAAAGCTACCTCTACAGCCGTAGAAATGCCGCTCCTAGGAGTGCTCTTTCTATTAACATCAGGTCTTTTTTTTGGAATGGGAGTGGTCCTT
>JALEGO010000035.1 GCA_022763165.1 Flavobacteriales bacterium | reverse complement strand
TGCGATAAGGCCTTGGCCAACTCCGCGAGTTGATTATCCTCATTGCTGAAGAGATTATTTTTAGAAACACCCATTGTTATATCGCAATATTACGATAATAAATGAATTATGTAAAATTTTGATGTCTGTTTTTTTTGATTTAATGATTATTTCAAGATGTTTATTTAATTTTCAATTCGATGAAAGCGGCATCTTTAGTAGACATTAAGAGGGAACTAAAAACTCGAAATACAAGTGAACTCAACGAGTTGGTTTTAAGACTCGCTAAATACAAAAAAGAGAATAAGGAGTTGTTAACATATCTGCTCTTTGAATCGCAAAACGAATCTGATTATGTGACATTAGTCAAGGCAGAAGTAAGCGAAATGTTTGCCTCCATTACAAACAAAAGAGTGTATTGGGCTAAGAAGAGCCTCCGGAAAATTTTGAGATATTCCAATAGGTGGATAAAGTATTCGAAGGTACCGGAAACGGAGATTGAAATAAGAGTCCATTTTTGCCAAAATCTCTTAGAAAGCGGCATATCTTTTCAGAGGAGCAGAGTACTTCAAAACATGTACGATAGGGAAGTTGAAAAAGTCGTAAAGCTTGTAGGAAAATTGCATGAGGATCTTCAATTCGATTACAAGGACAAAATAGCATCTTTGAATGGGTAGTCAATCACAAGATCATCTTTTAGAACAATTGGTTAAAACAAAAATGCCCTTTGGTAAGTATAAAGACACCTTCATCTGTGATCTACCTGAATACTATTTGGTTTGGTATCGCTCAAAAGGTTTTCCCAAGGGAAAAATTGGAGTTTTGATGTCTACTATGTACGAAATAAAATTGAATGGATTAGAATACTTATTAAAACCTCTGAAGTCATATAAATAAGTTTTTGAGTCCATTGATTATCCAGGTCATTTTCTTTTGTATAATAAATGAGCTACCTTTGCATCGACAATGGACAAATACTGACTTTGAAATTTCAATACCCTCCTTTTAAGGTCCTTGCAGTAATCGGTTGATTTTCATTTCTATTTGGCTATTATTAAATAAATTAATTTTTTGAATGGGAAGATCTCAAGAGACATTTGGTAAGAAGGAAAAAGAAAAGAAAAGAAAAAAGAAAAAAGAGGAAAAGGCTAAAAAAGCCGCTGAGCGAAAAGAAAATAGCAAAGGTGGTGGGTTAGATGCCATGATGGCCTATGTAGATGAATTTGGAAGAATTCTTGATACTCCGCCAGATCCAAACGATAAAGAGGAGGTTAAACTAGATGATATTCAACTAGGCGCCAAACCTAAAGATGAGGATGATGATCCAATAAGGAGAGGTAAAATTGAATTCTATAACACGGAGAAAGGATTCGGATTTATCAAAGATTCAAAAAATCAAGAAAAATACTTTTTTCATGCAAGTTCGATGGAAGAAGAGCCAAAGGAAAACATGAAAGTGGTTTTCGAACTAGAGCCTGGTAAAAAAGGCCTAAATGCAGTAAACATCACTTATGCATAAAGATTAATGCATCGTTACCGTCAAAACTTGTAAGTTATTGATCCCCTTATGGTGAAAGGATTGCCAGGGGTAAAGTGAATTTCTTCTATTGAAGTACTTTCATTTCGGAGTCTCGATAAAGTAGCAAATTGAGTTTCATTCCAATCTGTATCTAGAAGATTTTGAACTCTTAATTGAAAATCTAGTTTTTTCCATTGGTAGCCTGCATTGAAGTCAAAGACTGTATATCCCTTAGCTACGATTGAATTGTCTTCATTGGCAGGTCGATCATTCATAAAACGAACATTTAGACCACCGTGCAATCCATTGCTATTGATTACACTGATCGATCCAGTTGCTGTTACGTTTGGAGCAAGGGGTATATGATTTGATTCTTTGTCTTCATCTAAAGCAACTGAACTTGTATAGTTGGCATCTAGATTGCAAATGAGCCATTTTGTCGGTTGATACCGCAAACTCAAATCTACACCCTCTCTCTGGGTTCTGCCGCTTGGTTCAATGATTCCTTCATCACCAACATAAACAAATTCTTGCTCCAGAAACAAATACCAAAGAGCAACATTTACCAGTATATCTTTGCCAGGTTTCCAAATAAAACCTAGATCACCACCATGTGCTCTTGGCGGTACTTTATCAACATTTTGAGCAATGACCAGCCTGCTATCATTCGAGTGGAATCCAGATCCAAGTTTTAGATAATACTGTAAGCTTTTTGACTGATTTAGAAGCATCTTGAATTTTGGACTGATTATTACTGCTCTTTCACTCTGATTTGAGTATAAAGTGGACAAATGATCTGAGTAACTGAAATTAAAATAGTCCAGCCGAAGACCCGAAATAAATGTCAATTTTCTAAAGGAAAAAGTCAATTCACTAAACAATCCAGAATTTGTTTCGCGAATATCACCCAACCTTACCGCGCTCAGAAAATCTCTTTGAATGGTGTAAGACAATTCATTGTCTCTTACAAAATCTTGCCTCAAAAATACACCTAGTTCAAAATTTCCATCCAAGGCATTTGAGCCAAATGCCTGTTGATATGAGCTGTTTAGACCAATAATATTACGGGATTCTTTTTGTTTGATTTGATCTCCATTGATACTATCTCTTTGAAAAAAAGTGAAATTTGAATATAATTCAAAATCGTACTGGTTGTAAAAGAAATCACTCAGGATATATTTCTTATTATCAATAAGTTTCTTGTGTTTGAGCAAGAAGTTAGTTCGTCCCGTTTTTCCTCCTTCGGTATCGTCTATTGCGCCAAACCTGCCTATCATGTCCGAAGCCACAGCGCGCTCCGGAATTTGTCCGGAAGCATCCCATTCACTTGTGAAATAGGATGTTAATAGACTAATCTTGTTGGATTCGTCAATATCACCATTATATTTCGCCATGAGGTTGATCCTGTTGAAATTTTGGGGGCTCTCAAATGGCCCGTCAGTGAATGATGATTCAAATCCAACAAAGGCGTTATGATGATCTTTTTTTAAGATATTAACAAGTCCAACCAATCTTTGTGTGTTGAATTGGCCCAACTCAAGCTTTAAAATGCTGTTTTGAAGTTTGTCTTTAGTGCGAAAATTAACATAGCCAGCTGTGGCAAAGTTTCCTTTATCAGAATCATAGGGCCCCTTACCAAAATCCATATTTTCAACTGCTTCCGGTATTACAAAATGAAGATCCGAATATCCTTGCCCATGCGCATGTGAAACCATGTTTACTGGTAAACCATCTACAGTAATAGCTATATCTGTTCCATGATCAATATCAAATCCCCTCAAGAAAATTTGCTCGGCTTTGCCACCACCAGCATGCTGACTTATAAATAAACCTGGAACCTGTCGTAATATCTCTTGGGAAGAATTTACTGGATTGGTTTTAATGTCAATGTCTGTAATCAGGTTGAGAGCATCAACCTGAGGTTTTATGGTTATCTCATCAAGAGAAATTGAAGATCTCTCGAGTTTTATATTAATAGCATCCATACTTGAAATCTCGAACGTTTTAGATTTATAGGCAACGTGAGAAATTGAAATTATATGTCCCGCTTTAGTATTTTCCAAAACGAAACTTCCATTGTCGTTGCTGTGTGCATGACTACCTGTTGTGACATTTAAGACGTTTGCATTTGGTATAGGTTGATCCATTTGGTCTTTGATTGAGCCTTTTAAGTCCTGCCCGTTGACCCATGTGTTAATCAAAATGGAAATTAAGAATGTGAGAGAATACTTCATAATTTTGGGCAAAATTAGATAAATAAATGACCTAGGCATTTTTCCTAAGGGTCACGAAGTTGACAATATCACTCAATTCTATTTTTTCTATAGACTCCAAGAAAAGCGGTCCCCAGTAAATTGTGCTTTTCATCAAAAGTTTGCCAAAGTTGTTGAACAGAGCCATCTGATCCCGGTGTCCATGTTACCTGGTTGTAATAAAGAGCTACTTTTTGACCTGGTGTGAGTTCACTTTTCAAGACCATTTTCCCTTCTATTAAGTTTCCTTTAAGTTTTAATACATTTCCTGAACCATCTACCCAAGTTTGGTTCCAAGTTGAATCAGTTTTATCAAAGTAATTGAAGCTCGTTCCTGTTCCTCCGGAACTTCCTTTCCAATTTTCTTTTAACAAACAACTATTTTCTAGTTTGATGATGGTGTTCTCACCAACTTTATTGTCGGCTGTATCATAAACGGTCCAGTCCCCAAGCCAAAAATCAAATTGTTTATGAAAATCATCACAACAAGGGCAATTTTGCCCGAAAGTATCTGATTGTAGAACAATTGAAAGCACTAAATATATCGTCCAGCTTAAAAATAATCTTGTACTTTGCATTTCACAAAAATGCACATATCATATAAAACCATCACTTTTTTTAGTGATAGTATAACACAAGATCTTGTTTATACCTTTTCGCTTCTTCAATCCAATGATTGAACTCTCTTTTTTGATCAGAATCTTCTAAGCTATTTAGCAAATCTGCAATGTTTTCCTCTTTCATGTTTTCCTTTCTGAAAACGAAAACCGTAGGAAAATCATCCGGAGTAGGTATGTCCATAGGACTGTCGATATCGTAAAGAGTAATATCCTTGCTGTCATAAAAGATGTCACAAGAAGCAGGATACCAACTACTGTTGGTCATGAAGCTGCCCAGATCCTCAATCAAGCCTTTTAGCGCATACCAATACATGTACCCGAGGTTTTCATGTGAAGCTTTCGCCTCATCGATCATTTCTTTAATAATTTCATCAAAACTAACATCTTCATCATCATCCATACCACGCACGGCTTCCTTGCAGGCGAGTCTTGCTTTGGATCTTTTGTTTGACTTTGGGTTGCCAAATCTAGTACTTAGTCTTTCTAGGTTCACCCTGTAGGGCATTATTCCGTAACTCATGTAATTTTTTTAGAAATTATTAATGACATTGCCAAAAGGCAGTATCCGAAAACACATACATAATTCCCGTATCTCCAAGGTTTACATCCACCAGTTGTTCATCAAACTGCATTAAGAAATTACCTCCATGTTCTGGGGCTTGAAGCCACATGGCATTTCCGGAAACATAGCCTGGTGCTCTATACAGTCTATCTCGTATTTCTTGTAGTTCATCTTCTAGTTCAGCGCCAATGTCATAGTCATCAGAAGAAAAGAAAATAACTGAAGGAACCTCAATTTCAAAAATTTCCAGTCCAGATTCCTCTGCATGAGCTTTAAACTCAGGAGCACTAAACTTCTTAGATTCGATATCGGCCTCCTTGATCGGAACAATTTTTGACCATTTATTATAGGGTTGATATGCCTCATTGTAGGAGGGTTCAGCAAGGTATAGTGACACCGCTCGAACATCCTTGTCGTATGATTTAGCTATTTCAGGAACATCTTTAAGATCAATGGTCAGTAAGTGTTGCATAAAATCGTCATCCATTTTAGGTGTTGCCTGTTCATCCAGTCCAATGGGCATACCACCAATACGATTCAGGGACTTCTGATTGCTTTTACCTCTTTCTAACCAATATACTTTCGTTCTAGCAGCCTTTTTGTTTTGGTTAAAATAGTCTTCACAGGCCTCTTTTAGCAATTCAAACTTTGTTTTTTCTTTTGCCACTTGCTTTCCTGTTTTTTCTAGTTTCTCCTTTATTTTCTGGAATTCTTCATCTCCGACAGCATTTTTGAACCATGTCAAAGCCTCGCCTTGAACATTGTTTTCCAGGGCTTTTTCGACTATTTGCTTTGCTTTCATCTTCAATTTCCCATCATAACTTAAACTGTTTGAGATCCAGTTTGTTCCTGGTGCTTTAATCTTATTTTTAGATACTTCAATAATTGCCTTTTCGATTAATTTATCAGGTGTATTTTCATCAAAAAGAGAAAAGACCCTTATAAACGTCTTCTTTGATCCATCAATTTGAGGCATCAATACTTCTGTTTGAGTCTTTTCACTCAATGCATTAAAAGCTTTTGAGAAAAAAGGTTGAACATAGTGATCATAGTCATCGCCATATTTTGGTGGCCAATTGTGAATTTGGAAACAGGTATTGTATTTTTCATCCCATCTGATATTCTCACCCGCTAAACTGGATAAACTATATATAAGAGCAATCTCTAAGGTTTCTGTGACATGCTTCTCTTTTGAATTTTGGATTCGTGTAAAAATCCACTCCAAACCACTTTCTTTAAGTCGGGATAATCCCGCATAATAATTCACTCGATTGTAAAGTGTATGATCTTTCTTTAGATCCAATAGTGCGGCATCTAAAACCTGGTCCCACTGGTTTCTATCCAGAAGTCCTAATATTGCAAGACATTTATCTTTACCATAGTCTTTTTGAATATGAGCTTGAAAAATCTTCCAAAGTCTTTCTTTAGGTAAGTATTCAAGGGCTTCTTCAACCTTATCGATACCTGCGAAGTAATTGCCCTTTTGGCTTTTTCCAGAATAGAACGATTCGAAGGTTATATACTCATCGTACCATTCGGGGATATTTAAATTTTCCGATTTACGCTTGAGCATGGCTGTGATTATCGTACATTCTGCTTTTTGTCCTATGCGCCAGTCATCTTTGATTTCTTTAGCAACATATTCTAGATCTTCGATAGAGTCATTTCTTAGTTCTGTTAATACCCAATAAAAATCTTCGTAAGTGCTTGTGGACATTGCCTTAAACAATGTTACAAATTGATCCTTGTCTGCTTTTTGCAGAGCATACATGCTTTGTGGTACAGGAAGATTGTGTTCATTTTTCAAGGCAACTTCTAAGAGCGTTTCTTTAAAATGCTCTAGATCTGTGAAAGTGTTAATGAAAAGATCAAAATCCTGATTCGGTCTTCGTGAAATATTATTTTCGCAGATACTGAGTTCGAATACTTTGCCATTTTTTTGCCACCAAACATTATTAAAGTAACCATTTGCACCACCAACTGAAGTACCAAGCCCATAATCATGAATATGTTGGTATGCCAATTCATATGACATGTTCTTTCCCATTTTAGATTTATCCAATTTTCCAAATCTGATCTGAATGGATTTAACTCCTTCCTTGACGTTGGTATCAAATTCTTCAATAGCTTCATCAAATGGCTCAGGATCTTGCGCATATAGATGCATACAAATTTGATCAAGTGAGAAAGGCCAAAATGCCAAAAAGTTATGTGTGCTCTCTAATATCTTGTCGCTGAGCTTAGTTGTCTTAAGGAGCTCAACTAAATCTGAGCTTTTTATAGTAGCCAGATCACCTTCGATTTCAGACCATAAGTCATAGTGTCGATCGAAATCAAGAAAATTGTGAACGAACATGTGCCATATGGCCCTTTCCTTGCTGTTATATTCCACAACATCATCCAAGACGTCCATTTTAGCATAGTGATCTTTTTTCTTGTTGATCTTACTGGCTAGACTTTTCCATTTTTTATCGGTAAAAACAGGAACTCCTAAGACATAATTTTTGATTGTCTTTTTACCATCTTCCCATAAAAGTTGTTCTCCATCCAAATGGTTCTCTACATAAAATGAAAGTTCGATTGGGTTGCCTTGTTCATCATTTTTCTCCACTTTGCCATGCAATTTGGCATTTACCCTATTCCTTTCCGTGAGTAGGATTTTTCCATCTTTCGAAAACCTTTGTTCAAGTCCATCTAAATGGCCATTCTCATTATAGGTTAAGCGCGTGGTTACGATACCTTCTGTAGTCGTCCAAACCCAGTCGCCAAACCTTTTGCCGTTCTTAAATTGTCCGACCGTTGAAGGTTCACCGGTTTTATGAAACCATCTATAATCTCCTTCTAGTTTGCCATTCACGTAGGACCCATATTGGTTGACTTGTGCATTGTCAAAATGCCAAATCCAATCTCCAATTCTGTTTTCTCCTTCATAGATCCCATTGGCGGATTCTTGTCCATTTTCATGATAATAGTAAAAATGCCCGTTTGCTTGATCTTCCAGATAATCGCCTTTTGATTTGAGTTGGCCATTTTCGTAGTAGAATTTCCAAAGACCATGTTTTTTTCCATTCAACAAATTTCCTTCAGATTCAACAACAGTAGAGTTCTTATAAAAATTTTGGACAAATTCTTCTTTCATAATTTCTTTATTATAAATGGGAGGTAATAAGCAAATCTAGGAATTAGCCCTAATTAATTCTTCAATTAAACTTCTTATTTATAGGATGGTATAAAGGAATGATGCCCTGGGTGTAATCCACCAAAATTTGACGCATCCAATGGGGAAATTCAGTATAAGATTAGAATATTTGATTATCGAACAACGGATTCGAAATTTATTGAATAATGAACACCGTTTTTATTGTTCCAGTTTGATTTCCCTTTCATTTGTTTGCTCAAAATAGATATTAAGCGCGTTCCCAAAGATTGCATTTTGCCAACTTGCTTTTCATCAAAACCAGTTCCGTTGTCGTGATAGTCAAATTGTAACATGTTTGATTCTTTTTGAATCAATTTAATCTTGATCTGGCCTTCATCCTTGTTTTGAAAAGCGTATTTATAGCTATTGGTGATTAACTCATTTAAAATCAATGAAAGAGGTACAGCCTGATCGATATCAAGCAAGCAATTATCTGCGATATCCATTTGAACCGTAATTTCTTTTTGAATTGAAGAGTGTATATCTTCTATTTGAGAAGCTAATTGTCGGACAAATTCCTTGAAATTAATATTTGCAAAGTCCTCATTCTGATAGAGTTTTTGATGTAGAAGGGAAATGGATTGAACCCTGTTCATTCCTGTTTCCAAAATGGTTGCAGCTTCATTATTGTCGATTGTATTTGCTTGCAAATCGAGTAGGCTGGTAACCATCTGTAAATTGTTTTTAATCCGATGATGGATTTCTTTTAGCAATACAGTATTTCGGTTTAAAGATTCCCTGAGTTGATTTCTTTGCCTTCTAAACTTTAGGAATAATACCCATAATGATAAAAGCAAACCACAAAGCAGGATCAAAGAAACAATGGCAATTTTAAGCTGTGCAGATTTGTTCTGGTTTTCTTTTGTAATCTCAGTTTGTTTGAGATTCAGAATCTCATTTTCGGCTTTGATCAGGTTGGTTTTGTATTTGAATTCTTGGCTTTTTGAAATTTCAATTCTTTCTGATACTAGCAAAGAATCTTTGTAACTCAGCATTACTTTTTGTAGGCTGATAACAGAATCTAGTATACCCTTTTGTTCATAAAATTTGATGATTTCGGGATAAATATCAAGAAGCATGTCATTTCTATTCTTGTCTATTGAATTTCTGAGTATCCCTAAAAGCCGTTCAGCTTTATCCAATTCGTTTAAGGCCAAGTAAAGACTAAATTTTGTGCTTGAGAACGTGCCATAATAGAAATTTGGGTCCCTTTTTCTCATGGCTACAGAATCGAGTGATAGTATATATTTTTTTGCCTTTTCGTAATTTTTAAGTTCAAGATAATTCTGACCAATGGTTAAAGAATAATAGTCTTTCAACGATGGATTCTTTATGTCTTTGGCCAAATCATTTCCTTTCAAAAGATAATGCAAAGATGAGTCGTGTTTTCCTAAAGCAGAGTAGGGAGCTGAGAGATTCAAGTACGAAATCATAATATTAAAACGCTCCGATTCCCCTTTTTTAAGGGAGATATCCAGTCCTTTTTTGATATGGTAGATTGCGCTTTGATAATCTTTCATTCTGAAAAAGACAGCCCCGATATCGTTGTGAGTTGATGTAAGTATATAAGGTAACTTACCAATCTCAAGTACTGAATAGAAAGATTCAATGGCTTTCTCATAATTGCCCGATTTTTCGTAAATCCTTCCTTCTATGGCATAGGCATTTGCAAGTGAACCGGTATCTTGATTCGCAAGGGAAACTTCAATCGCAATCTGGCAATAAATTAAGGCTGAATCGAAATCAAGTTTCTTAGTTTGAATATGAGCAAGCTGTGTATAGATATATGATGTTTGAGCGTAATCGGTAAATCGATTCCCCATCTGCTCAACAAGTACTTTTGACTCAAAATACAATTTGTAAGCACCGGTCATGTCTACCTGATCACGCTTCTGGTTCGCCATATTGGTGAGCGCCCAAACAATATTTGCCGTATCTGAATGCGCTACCGACAATTCGTGAAGTTGTTGGAAAGCTTGATAACTTTTGTCCAAATCAAAGCTATGGTATTCTTTTCCGATTGCTTTGAGATACTCAGCTTTGTCCTCGAAAGATGACAAGTCATCGAATTCAATTTTTGAAATACTATCAAATTGGGGTGATTGTGCTTTGCTAAATGCAGTTGATAATGCAGCAACTAATAATATGAGAATACTGGTTCTTTGCATTAGAATGGGAATATGATTGAGAATGCAAAAATAGAGAATATGGATTATTGAGCCTTAATGTTCAAACACTATATCGACTTTTCTTCCTAATAGTCTCAAAGAAATTTGTGGAATCATGATTTAATATTATATTTGTGTAATAAATACACAAAATAATGAATACTTTACACTACACTGATGGATATAAGGTTGACCATAGAAGTCAATATCCGGAAGGAACGGAGATGGTCTATAGCAATTGGACACCAAGAAAGAGTAGGATTTCCGGAATAAATGAGGTGGTCTTTTTTGGTCTTCAATATTTTATAAAGAAATATTTAATAGAGGACTTTGACAAAAACTTCTTTAGTAAGAAGAGTAGTGAGGTTGTTCACGAATACAAGAGTAGGATAGAGGCTTACCTTGGACCAGGTGCGATCACCTATGATCATGTGGAAAGTTTACATAAACTTGGTTATTTGCCAGTCGAAATTAAGGCTGTTCCGGAGGGTAGCAAAGTACCAATCAGGGTCGCAATGTTTACAGTGAAAAATACGATTCCAGAGTTTTTTTGGATTACAAACTTTTTAGAAACGATATTGAGCTGTGTCATCTGGATGCCTTGCACAAGTGCCACGATTAGTCATGAATATCAAAAGATCCTCTACAAATACCAGGTTGAAACTGGCGGTGATGCAGAATTTGTTCCGTTTCAGGCTCATGATTTTAGCTTCAGGGGCATGCCTGGTCTAGAGGCTGCGATGATGAGCGGAGCAGCTCATCTATTAAATTTTTCAGGAACTGACACGATTCCAGCCATAGATTTTTTAGAAAAGTATTACGGAGCAAATGCTAAGAACGAACTCATTGGTGTAAGTGTTCCTGCAACCGAGCATAGTGTAATGTGTATGGGTACTGAGCTCAACGAGATAGGTACTTTCAAAAGATTGATAAAAGAAGTTTATCCAAAAGGTATTGTAAGCATTGTTAGTGACACTTGGGACTTTTGGAAGGTAATCACAGAATATATACCAGCATTGAAAGATCAAATTCTCTCAAGGGATGGCAAGGTTGTGATACGTCCAGATAGCGGTGATCCTGTCAAGATAATATGTGGAGATCCTGAGGCTGATACTGACACTCCAGAATTCAAAGGTGCTGTAGAATGCCTTTATGAAATATTTGGTGGTACCGAGACTGAAAAAGGATTCAAGACATTAGATCCACATATTGGTCTTATCTATGGGGATAGTATAACACTGGAAAGGTGCGACCAGATTTGTGAAAGGTTGAAAAACAAGGGTTTTGCAAGTACTAATGTCGTTTTTGGAGTAGGCAGCTATACTTATCAATATGTTACCCGAGATACTTTTGGCTTTGCCATGAAAGCAACATATGGTGTTGTGAATGGAGAGGGACGAGAAATCTTTAAGAATCCTAAAACTGATGATGGCACTAAGATTAGTGCTAAGGGTCTTATTAAGTTGGTCAAAGAAAACGATAAGATTTCAATGATTGATCAGGTGAGTGAAGAGGAGGAAAATCAGGGGCTCTTAGCCACTGTTTATAAAAATGGCGTTTTGACTAGAAGCACTACGCTCAAAGAAATTCGTGATAGATTGAAAATTTAGAATTCAGTTCATGAATATAACATCTTGTTTTTCTTATTGTTATGTTCTAGAATCAAGTTTTAGCTTTGACTTGGAAATATTAAGATTCAAAAAAATGTAACCTTTTTAGTGTTTTCGCGTATAGGGAAACAGACATAGTAAGGTTTTTGAGGTTTATAAGTGAAGGAGTCCGATATTATCGGACTTTTTTCTTTTAACGATCCTGATCATTTCGTAGCAATTGTTATTTTCGATCAAAATTCTTGATATGAAAATACTTTCCACAATTATTCTTTGTTTAACTTTAATGCTTCAAGGTATGTCTCAATGCTCTCCGGATAGTACAATTATTACTCCTGGCGCACATCCTGATACTTTAGCAGATGGTTTTGTAGGACAATCTTATTCAGATACGGTAACGTTTGTTTCTCCAGCAGATACCTTCATATTTGGTTTTAATGCACTCGTAGATTCTGCATTGATTACATCAGTAATCGGATTACCTCAAGGTTTATCTTATACCTGCTTAAATGCAAATTGTGCAACATATAATACTTACACTGGCGCAAATTATCTTTACAATTGTTTTGAGGTTTCTGGAATACCAACTTCAGTTGCGACAAATCAAACCATAAGCGTTGTTTACATTGCTTGGATAAGCACTTTCATTGGACCAACAAGCATTACGGATACTTTGGAACTCGTGATTTCTGTCCAATGTCCTTTGCCTTCTCCAGCGTTTACAGAAACGATTACCACCACGACAGTGGCCTTTACAGATGGCACTGCAAATACTCCAACTTCATGGCTTTGGGACTTTGGTGATGGAAATACTTCAACCCAACAGAATCCTACGCATAATTATGCGGTAGCAGGAACTTACACAGTTTGTCTTACTGCAACGAACAGCTGCGGTACTGATTCAGTGTGTAAATCAGTAGTTACCACTTGTCCAATACCTGATGCACTGTTTTCATTTA
>JALEGO010000327.1 GCA_022763165.1 Flavobacteriales bacterium | reverse complement strand
TAAAGGTTTGTTTTAAGGCAATCCCTCTGGCAGCCTCAATAAATGTTTCAAATTTCTCATCGACTTGAACTATTCCAGCGGTTAAACCATAGTCATTTTTGATTGGAGCAAAAGCAGAAAGCCAAACGCCATGCTCGTCCGTATATGGTTTTACGGTCCCACCCGTTTCATAATTGTCTATGTGAATAGGTTTATATTCTTTCCAAACATGTTTGAAATAAGGCGTACTGCCAGAAGTTGCAATAAAACGAAATGCGTCTATCGCACTGTCATAACACATTGTATAAATGTCTGTTGTAAGTTCATTCTTCGTTTTCGTGAACAGTAACTGGTAATGTAGTTCTTGATAATCAAGATCATCTTCATTTTTCTTTATATCGTCTTTATTCTCATAACGATAATGAAGATCTCTATGCTTATTTGCATCAATTTGCACTGCCAAAGACCTGGCAATGCTTTCAAGTCTTCTTAATTCTCCAAACTCATAGGTGTGTACGAGCGAATTGTAATTCTTGACCAGAAAAAAAGCGGTAAGAGCAATCAGACAGAAAAAAATGATCACCAATACCCTTGTACTGGCGTTTCTCAATATCTGCTTATAATATCGACTCATGTTTCGTAATACGAACTAAATTAAATAAGGTTATGGAATTACCTTCTTTTGACAAGGAAAATTGAGGTCTCAGTGCAACTTAAATATTGAAAAGTCCGATTCTTGATAAACAGGAGCCGTTAAAAGCATTTTTGAAGTTCATAGTTGGACATTTTTCTAATTTCCATATATATTTACCTCAAATTTTCATCTCATGGGTAGAGCATTTGAATATCGTAGAGCGGCAAAAGAAAAGCGATGGGACAAAATGTCAAGGCTATTTCCCAAATTGGCCAAGGCAATTACAGTGGCAGCGAAGGAAGGAGGGCCTGACCCCGACATGAACGCAGCTTTGAGAACCGCAATTCAAAATGCCAAGGCACAAAACATGCCTAAGGACAACATTGAAAATGCCATCAAAAGATCCCAAGGCAAAGACGCAGATTCCTATGTCGAGGTTACTTATGAGGGGAAGGGTCCACATGGAGTTTTGGTTTTTGTTGAGTGCGCAACTGACAATACCACAAGAACCGTTGCCAATGTCAAGTCATATTTTAACAAGGCCGGAGGCAGTCTCGTCCCTAATGGGTCTTTGGAGTTTATGTTTGACAGAAAAGCCGTTTTTCAATTTGATAAAACGGAGGACACAGACCTCGAAGAATTAGAACTGGAGTTGATTGATGCTGGACTTGAAGAAATCGAAGAAAACGAGGGGGTTGTATACATCTATGGTGACTATAAGGACTTTGGCACTCTGTCAAAGGCACTAGAAGATAAAGGTACCGAAGTCACTAAGGCCAACCTTCAAAGAATAGCTACCTCCCCTATAGAGTTTTCAGAGGAACAACTTAATGATATAGAAAAAATGTTGGATAAGATCGAGGAGGATGATGATGTCCAAGCTGCTTTTACGAACATAGCTTAGTACATAATCTGTCTATTTTTTGTCATTTCCCTTAAACGGACTATGTTGTTTGTAGGAATTTGGTTTGATCGCTTGAAAGATGGGACGGGCTATTTTATTACCAATGGGATTTTTTAACTTGATATACAGCGTTAGTTCTTCCGGAAGCGCTCCAACTGTACTTTTGATCTCATTTGCGGTTCTTCCAAAATTTATTCTTTTCAGACTTCTTTCAATGCCCACTTGAATGTATTCGTACAGTATTCGCTGATAAATACCAAAATCGCGATTGAGCTTGTAATCTAAGCCAATAAAGTGTGCATCAAGTTGCTGATTATTTACAAAGCCTGTCATAAAGCCAACGAGTTCATCATTTAGAAATAGCCCCTTCACAATAAAATCATCTTCAAATTGCTTCTTTAGATCTCTGTAAGTATTTAAATTTAGAATACTCAAATTAAATGAAGCATAATCCTCAACTTGTTTGTACAAGGCTGTCATTTTTGACAAGTGCTCTTCAATTTTTGCAACATCGAATTCCATAATTCCAATTTCCTTGCTCAAAGCAAAAGCCCGATTCGCCTTGGTGCGAAACTTAGATTTTAATGCAGATGTGTAATCATCGAATGTTTTCCAATTTTCATCTATATGAAATATCATGTTAGGATCAACCGCAAATTCATGAAAGTTGTCATTCTTAAAATCGTTAACGAGATCGATTTCATTCGTAATAAAATCTTTAATCAATATGAGACTGGCTTTCTTTGAAAGATCTGGGAACTTCCTCATTTGTTCAATAGCATCGCTAATGGCAAGAATAACATCACGACTTCGCTTGTTCTGCTTAATGTAGAATCCATTTTCTCCACTTAAAAAGCAATTGCCGCATACCATCATGCGCATCTGCGCTTTATCGCCTAACAATCCTGCTGCCTTAATACCCAATTTAGTAATGAAAGAAGGATCATCCTTGATATTTGAAGATGCACCTAAAAGATCAAAATTTAAGAATTGAAATGCCATTATGGCCACGGGTTCATCCTTTTCGAAAATCATAGCGTACCTGAACTCCATGTTTGATTTATTGTTTTCCTCCATGATTCTCAGAAACTCTAAATCAAAATAACCATTGGTCTCTTTCGCCACCGCTGTCCAGGTACCGTGCGGAATTTCAGCAGTAGTAGTAAAAACTATAAACCTATACTTAGCCCTGACCTCCTCTGAAACCCGCTTTGCAGCGCAAGCAACATACTTTTCATTAATGGTTTTTGTAAATGACATGTGCTATTTATACGTCAAATATTCCGTTAAATTTATGCGAATGTTTCCATTTTCTGTGAGTCCAGAGATAAAATTGTGGATTTTTTTTGATCGAGTCTTCTAGACGACTATTTATCTCTTTAGTAATCAAACCTTTTTCAGTTTGACTTGGTTGATCAGACAC